>NZ_JBCLYA010000023.1:0-512 GCF_039650795.1 Salmonella sp. K21076 | reverse complement strand
GCACGGCCTTCGTCCAGCAGTTTGCGGAACATTTCAACGCCAGTACAGGTAGACTTCTGAGTCTCTTTGATACCAACGATTTCAACTTCTTCGCCCACTTTGATGATACCGCGTTCTACACGACCGGTAACAACGGTACCACGACCGGAGATGGAGAATACGTCTTCGATCGGCAGCAGGAACGGCTTGTCAATCGCACGCTCTGGTTCCGGGATGTAAGAATCCAGGAAGCCAGCCAGTTCGATGATTTTCGCTTCCCACTCTGCGTCGCCTTCCAGCGCTTTCAGAGCAGAACCACGAACGATCGGCGTGTCGTCGCCCGGGAAGTCGTACTGAGACAGAAGTTCACGAACTTCCATTTCAACCAGTTCCAGCAGCTCTTCGTCATCAACCATGTCGCATTTGTTCAGGAACACGATGATGTACGGAACGCCTACCTGACGACCCAGCAGGATGTGCTCACGGGTCTGCGGCATCGGGCCGTCAGTCGCAGCAACAACCAGGATCGCGCC
>NZ_JBCLYA010000022.1:0-12383 GCF_039650795.1 Salmonella sp. K21076 | reverse complement strand
TTTGCAGTTGCCAGACCGCAAGATGTTTTAACAAATCAAAAGGGGTTTTAATAACTGGCTTAAAGCTGAAAGCTTTCCGGAACCCCCAGCCTAGCTGGGGGTTTTCCATAGACAAAAAAACCGACGCGCGATGGCGTCGGTTATGGCAGGATCGTCAGCGCTTAGATAGCGACCGGCGCTTTAATACCGGGGTGCGGATCATAGCCTTCAATTTCGAAATCATCGAACCGGTAGTCAAAAAGCGAATCGGGTTTACGCTTAATGACCAATTTCGGCAGCGCGCGCGGTTCACGGCTTAATTGCAGGTGCGTCTGCTCCATATGGTTGCTGTACAGGTGCGTGTCGCCGCCGGTCCAGACAAAATCGCCGACGTCCAGGTCGCACTGTTGCGCCATCATATGCACCAGTAACGCGTAGCTGGCAATGTTGAACGGCAGACCGAGGAACACATCGCAGGAGCGCTGATAAAGCTGACAGGAGAGTTTTCCATCTGCGACATAAAACTGGAAAAAGGCGTGACACGGCGCCAGCGCCATCTTATCCAGCTCGCCGACGTTCCACGCAGAAACGATAATACGACGAGAGTCCGGGTCGTTTTTAAGCTGGCTCAAGACCGTGGCGATCTGATCGATATGGCGGCCATCCGGTGTTGGCCATGCACGCCACTGCTTACCATAAACCGGGCCTAAATCGCCGTTCTCATCGGCCCATTCGTCCCAGATGGTGACATTATTTTCGTGTAGGTAAGCGATGTTGGTATCGCCCTGCAAAAACCATAGCAGTTCGTGAATAATTGAACGTAAATGGCAGCGTTTCGTCGTCACCAGAGGAAAGCCTTCCAGCAGGTTAAAACGCATCTGATGGCCAAAAATGGAAAGCGTGCCGGTGCCGGTACGGTCGTTTTTCTGTGTGCCTTCATCCAGCACTTTTTGTATCAGTTCTAAATACTGTTTCATGGTTCCTCAGGAAACGTGTTGCTGCGGGCGGCGGCGATATGCCCAAACCATCATGATCGCGCCAGCGATAATCATCGGGATAGAGAGAATCTGCCCCATGCTGATGTACTGTACCCACGCGCCGGTAAATTGCGCGTCCGGCTGGCGGAAGAATTCAACAATGATACGAAACGCGCCATAGCCAATCAGGAATAATCCGGAGACTGCGCCCATCGGACGCGGTTTGCGAATAAAGAGATTAAGGATGATAAACAGCACCACGCCTTCTAATGCCAGCTCATACAACTGGGAAGGGTGGCGTGGCAATACGCCGTAGGTATCAAAAATAGGCTGCCATTGCGGATGTGACGGCAGCAGCGCAATATCTTCCGCGCGTGAGCCAGGAAAGAGCATGGCAAACCGGAAGTCAGGATCGACGCGCCCCCACAATTCACCGTTGATAAAGTTGCCCAGACGCCCGGCGCCCAGGCCGAACGGAATTAACGGCGCAATAAAATCAGACACCTGAAAGAACGAGCGCTTCGTGCGCCTGGCGAAGATAATCATCACCAGTATCACGCCGATAAGCCCGCCGTGGAAGGACATGCCGCCGTCCCAGACGCGGAATAAATAGAGCGGGTTATCCAGAAACAGAGGGAAGTTATAAAACAGGACATAGCCAATACGTCCCCCCAGGAAGACCCCCAGGAAACCTGCATAGAGTAAATTTTCAACTTCGTTTTTGGTCCAACCGCTTCCCGGACGGTTAGCGCGACGCACCGCCAACCACATCGCGAAAACGAACCCCACCAGATACATCAAGCCATACCAGTGAAGCGCGACGGGCCCAATTGAGAAAATGACCGGATCAAAGTCCGGAAAATGCAGATAGCTACTGGTCATCTGTCACCACAATTTCTTGTTATTTCGCTGAAGAGATAGCGATTGATAAGCGCGCCTGCGCGTTGCAGACGCTCCAAAGGTGCGAATAATAGCACAAGGGTTAAAAGCGAGATGCCGATTACCGTTAAAAGATATGTATACGCATTGTCTTTCATCTTGCAGGCGTGTTGTCTGCGCCGTGAATCCACAGTCACTTTTTCCCGCTCCAGTCGTTACAACCCTCCGCGAATCAATCCCCCCATCCCGCGGCGCTCCATAAACGCCGCCACCTGATGACGCACTTCGGTCGCCATCTGCGCCTCAAGGCTGCGTCTGGCAAGGGTTTGCGCGTCTTCAAAATCGATATGCCGCAGCAGATATTTCACACGCGCTACCGAACGGCCATTCATCGAAAGATGGCGATATCCCAGACCGATAAGAATCGCCACGCACATCGGATCGCCCGCCATCTCGCCGCACAAGCGAAGATCGAGACCATGTTTTTCGGCTTCCTGCGCGATCATGGACAGTGCGCGCAGCATAGCCGGATGCAAACTGTCATAAATACTGGCCACGCGGGTATTGTTGCGATCTACCGCCAGGATATATTGCGTTAAATCGTTGGTGCCGACCGAGATAAAGTCGATCCGGTTAGCCAGATGCGGCAGCATAAATACCATTGATGGTACTTCCAGCATAATGCCGATACGCGGTTTCGGGATCGCATAGCCGATCATCTCCTCGACCTCGCGCCCGGCGCGTTCGATCAGACGCCGCGCTTCATCGACTTCATCAATACTGGTGACCATCGGCAACAAAATGCTGAGGTTGCCAGTCGCCGCATTGGCACGCAGCATCGCGCGGACCTGGATCAAAAAGATCTCCGGCTGATCCAGCGTAATGCGGATCCCGCGCCAGCCCAGACACGGGTTCTCCTCGCTGATCGGCATATAGGGCAGTTGCTTATCCGCTCCCACATCCAGGGTCCGCAGCGTCACCGGTTTATCGTTAAACATTTGCAGCATCCCTTGATACTGCGCCACCTGCTCTTCTTCCGAGGGAAACCCGCTTTGCAGCATGAAGGGAATTTCAGTACGGTACAGGCCGATACCGTCGATCCGACTGCCTAACTTTTCCTCATGCTCGGGGCTGAGCCCGGCATTCAGCATCACTTTGATACGCTCGCCGCTTTTCAGTTGGGCGGGAAGATTGACGTCGTCCTCCGCCAGACGACTGAGTTCTATCTCTTCACTAATGAGCCGCTGATATTCCTGAATAAGCACGGGTTCAGGATCGACCAGTAATTCACCGCGATAGCCATCCACCACCAACGTACGGCGATGTAGCACCGAAGGCTGGATATCCGCGCCCATGACGGTGGGGATACCGAGCGCGCGCACCATAATCGCCGCATGCGAGTTTGCCGCGCCGTCGCGCACCACAACGCCCGCCAGCCTGTCCTGCGGCAGCTCCGCCAGGGTGGTCGCCGACAGCTCATCCGCGACCAGAATAAAACGTTCCGGCCAGGCGTTTGGCCCCTGAACTGAATCATCAAGATGGAATAACAGCCGCTGCCCCAGCGTGCGTAAGTCTCCCGCACGTTCTTTGAGGTAGTTATCGGTTAGCGCCGCAAATTGCTCGGCAAATTTTTCGATGATTTTTTTAACGGCCCACTCCGCAACAGCGCCTTTGTCGACCTCGGCGAAGAGTTCGCGACGCAGTCTGGCGTCTGAAAGCAGGTGTGAGTACAGATCGAAAATGGCTGCCGTCTCTTTTTGTGCGCCGGCGGCAAAGCGTTTGCTGTATCGTCGGAATTCGTTCGCCGCCTCTTCCAGCGCGCCGGTCAATCGTTCGCGTTCAAGAGAGGTATCCAGCGTAGACGCTTCGTAAACCTGTTCCATCAGCGGCATGGTCGCGTCTTGCCAGCCCGTTGCGATAGCCACGCCCGGCGCCGCAGGAAGCGCGCGAATTCGCGTCTGCCGGTATTGCCCGAATAGCGCTGTGACCTGCGACTGTGACAGGATAGCCGCCATCTGCGTAGCGAGCGTGACGAGGAAAGACTCTTCGCTTTCATCGTACTGGCGCAATTCGCGCTGCTGCACGACCAGCACGCCGAGAAGTTGGCGACGCTGAATGATCGGCACACCGAGAAACGCGCGAAAACGCTCCTCTTTTACCGAAGGAATGTATTTAAAGCTGGGATGTTTTTGCGCATCGGCAAGGTTAATGGGTTCCGCCAGCCTGCCCACCAGACCGACGATCCCCTCATCAAACGCAAGCGCAACGGTTCGACCACGCGGTTTTTTCAACCCCCGCGTCGCCATCAGGTAATAACAGCGTCGGTCATGATCGGCCAGGTAAACCGAGCAAACCTCTGTATCCATCGCAAGACAGATATCCGTGACCAGAATATTCAGCGCCTCGTTCAGACGCGGCGCACTGGCCACTTTTTCGACTATTTCGCGCAGGCGAGTGAGCATAATTTGCGTGGCTTAACCTCTTTTACGTCGATAAGCAGGCGCGCTTTGTAGCTTAGGGGGATTATCCTGAAGCGCCATGACAACACTTGCAAACTCTTTCATTACCCTGCGGTAGACATCGCGTTTAAATGACACCACTTGTCGAACCGGATACCAGTAACTTACCCAGCGCCAGCCGTCAAACTCCGGCGTACTGCTGGTTTGCATATTGATTTCGGCGTCGGCGCTCATTAACTGCAAAAGAAACCACTTTTGTTTCTGGCCGATACATACCGGCTTTGTGTCCCAACGCACCAAACGTTTTGGTAACTTGTAACGCAACCAGTTGCGAGTAGAAGCAAGGATCCGCACATCTTTACGGCTTAACCCAACTTCTTCAAACAGTTCCCGGTACATCGCCTGTTCTGCCGACTCCCCTGGATTTATCCCGCCCTGCGGGAACTGCCAGGAGTGCTGACCAAATCGCCGGGCCCACATCACCTGCCCCTGACGATTACAAATTACGATACCTACATTTGGGCGGTAGCCATCGTCATCAATCACCGGACTACCTCAACATAAACCTTATATATGAACGATTGTTTCATACTCCAGTGAGGCGGTAAACCACTCTGTAATAGTGACACAGCCTAATAACAATTGAATAACTCACAGTAAATAGCCGAGTTATAAACAGATGATGACGCCCTTGCGCCATTTTATTCACCTTTTCTGTGGATATAGTTGTGAAGAAGTATGGAATTACCACGGGAAAACCCAGAACAGTCTGAATTCCTCATACTGAAAACAGTAAAAATAGTGCCTTATATTCATTGTGTTATAGACAAATCTTACATGCCACCTTCATAAAGCGTGACCAGCATCACATCTAAGATCCTTATGCTGATGAAAGATCAACCAGCGTCGGTTTTATCCACAGATTGTGCCAATAACTTACGCACTATTTGTCTGAATTTTCGATTTTCGTCGCACGTCAAGGCTGTAAATGGAAACAGTAGTGGTGGTTTTACACAGTTATCCCAACTTTCTGTGGATAACATAGTGTAAGATCCTGTTTATTGTTAGTGACCAGAATTGGAAAACCCGCTTCAGCGTTGCGCAACACGAAGAAACAACACAAAAAAGGCAATAAAAATCAGTCTATTGAATATAAGACACAGAAAAAGATAAACTCTGCCCATACGGTATAAAAACACTGCTCATTTTTTGACCTAAGGTAATTGTCATGTCCGCTCTTTGTCCGCTACTGACTCCGCCTGCTTCGGAAGCATTGCTGTTAGCCCAGGCGCGGCAGCTTTCCGGCTATACGTTAGGCGAGCTGGCGGTGATGGCCGGCATTACCACGCCTAAAGATTTGAAGCGAGACAAAGGCTGGATCGGCGTCTTGCTGGAGATCTGGCTCGGCGCCAGCGCCGGGAGCAAGCCGGAGCAGGATTTCGCCGCGTTAGGCGTAGAACTGAAAACTATCCCGGTGGATAGTCTGGGTCGTCCTCTGGAAACAACCTTTGTTTGCGTGGCGCCGTTAACCGGTAACAGCGGCGTGACCTGGGAGACAAGTCACGTACGGCATAAATTGAAGCGCGTGCTATGGGTGCCGGTCGAAGGCGATCGCAGCATACCGTTAGCCGAACGCCGCGTAGGTTCGCCGCTACTCTGGAGTCCGAGTGAAGAAGAGGACAGGCAGCTACGCCTCGACTGGGAAGAGCTGATGGACATGATAGTGCTGGGCCAGGTGGAACGCATTACCGCCCGCCATGGCGAAGTCTTGCAACTGCGACCCAAAGCCGCCAATGCCAGGGCGCTCACCGAGGCTATCGGCGCGCGCGGGGAACCTATTTTGACGCTACCGCGTGGATTTTATCTGAAAAAAAATTTTACGCAGGCGCTGCTGGCTCGCCATTTTTTATTGCAGAATCCGTAACGTCCATTACACGCAAATGCGCCTCCGCTATGGCTACGCGTCGGGCCGACGCCGGATAAACGTAAGCGTATTGTCGCCGCTATTTTACACCGTTCCTGGTTGCGCAAATTCAGCCTGGGCTTTCGCCCGTCACTCGACGGGCCTATAATTACCGCTTCTTTTTTTGGCAGGACTTTGTTCGATGTTATTTGCATGGATAACCGATCCTAATGCCTGGCTGGCGCTCGGTACGCTGACGCTGCTGGAGATTGTACTTGGGATCGACAACATTATTTTTCTTTCTCTGGTGGTAGCAAAACTTCCTACGGCGCAACGGAACCACGCACGGCGGCTTGGGTTGGCGGCGGCGATGGTTATGCGCCTGGCGCTGCTGGCGTCAATCGCCTGGGTCACTCGGCTGACTAATCCGCTGTTTGAGCTTTTCGGCGAAGCGATTTCCGCCCGCGATCTCATTCTGTTACTGGGTGGGTTATTTTTAATCTGGAAAGCCAGCAAGGAGATCCATGAGTCCATCGAAGGCGAAGAAGAAGGGTTAAAAACCCGGGTTTCTTCTTTCCTGGGCGCAATAGTGCAGATTATGCTGCTGGATATTATTTTCAGCCTTGATTCAGTTATCACAGCGGTTGGCCTCTCCGATCATCTGTTTATTATGATGGCGGCAGTCGTTATTGCCGTGGGTGTCATGATGTTTGCGGCACGGCCCATCGGCGAGTTTGTCGATCGTCATCCGTCGGTAAAAATGCTGGCGCTCTCCTTTCTGATCCTGGTTGGCTTTACCCTGATTCTGGAAAGTTTCGACGTTCACGTTCCGAAAGGGTATATCTATTTCGCCATGTTCTTCTCTATCGCAGTAGAGAGCCTGAACCTGTTGCGTAATAAAAAGAATCCGCTGTAATCCTGTCTCGCTCCCCCGCCGGGGGAGCGAATACTCACTTTATTTCCTTTCTTCTCACAGATTAAGATTTTGCTGCTTCCGACATGCAGAGCTGCGCGTTATTACTAGACTATTATCAGACATATGATTAACAGACTATTATCAGATGCAGGCTACGTGAGGAAAAACGGATGAAAAAGTGGGCAGTTGTAATTTCCGCAGTAGGGTTGGCTTTTGCGGTATCCGGATGCAGCAGCGATTATGTAATGGCGACGAAAGATGGTCGTATGATCCTGACCGATGGAAAACCGCAAGTTGACGATGATACCGGTCTGGTCAGCTATACCGATACACAGGGAAACGAGATGCAAATCAACCGTGACGAAGTGTCTCAAATCATCGAACGTTAAGCGGTGGCCTGTGATCGAGGTCAGCGTTCTGCAAGCCTTCAGGCTGCGTCCCGTAACGGTGCGTGGCGACCACGCCCGGTAACAATTACGCCGTGCAGCCTGCAATTTTACTTTCCCTTTTGCCTTCCCTCTGCCATTTTTATTGTCCTTTGTCGGGAATTTCTGACTTCATAATAAAAAGGAAACGGCTATGCACTATCACCGTATACCCCACAGCTCGCTCGAAGTAAGTACGCTAGGGCTGGGCACAATGACATTTGGTGAACAAAACAGCGAAGCCGACGCTCACGCACAGCTCGACTATACCATCGCAAATGGCATTAACCTTATCGACGCCGCCGAGATGTATCCGGTACCGCCGCGCCCGGAAACACAAGGGCTGACGGAGTCCTATATCGGTAACTGGCTCGCCAAACGCGGCAACCGTGAAAAACTGATCATCGCCAGCAAAGTTAGCGGACCGGCACGTAATAATGATCAAGGCATCCGGCCTCATCAGGCGCTGGATCGTAAAAATATTCGCGAAGCGCTACACGACAGTTTGACCCGGTTGCAGACCGACTATCTGGATTTGTATCAGGTGCACTGGCCGCAGCGCCCCACTAACTGCTTCGGTAAACTCGGCTATAACTGGGCGGACTCCATGCCAGTAGTAAGTCTGCTGGAGACGTTAGACGCGCTAAGTGAGTTTCAGCGAGCGGGTAAGATTCGTTATATTGGCGTTTCAAATGAGACAGCGTTTGGCGTTATGCGCTATCTGCATCTGGCGGAAAAACATGACCTGCCGCGTATTGTCACTATCCAGAACCCCTATAGCCTGTTAAACCGCAGCTACGAGGTCGGACTGGCGGAAGTCAGCCAGTATGAAGGTGTTGAATTGCTCGCCTATTCCTGTCTGGCGTTTGGCACATTAACCGGTAAATACCTGAACGGGGCCAAACCCGCAGGCGCGCGGAATACCTTGTTCAGCCGCTTCACACGTTACAGCGGCGAACAGGCACAAAAAGCCGTTGCCGCCTACGTCGATATCGCGAAGCGTCACAATCTTGATCCGGCGCAGATGGCGCTGGCCTTTGTTCGCCGCCAGCCGTTTGTCGCCAGTACGTTACTGGGCGCAACCACGATGGCGCAGCTCAAGACGAATGTGGAAAGTCTGCATCTGACGTTAAGCGAAGAGGTCCTGGCGGAGATAGAGGCGGTGCATCAGGTTTATACCTACCCGGCGCCGTGATGGTCAGTGCCCGGTGGCGCTACGCTTCCGGGCTTACAGAGACAATGTAAGCCGGATAACGCGCACTCGCCGCCCGGCATATTCACTCAGTATGATGCCTGCCGGCGCTGCCAGATCCACAGCGCCGCGATCGCCAGCGCGAACAGCACGCCAAAGCCGATACCTATCGCCACTGCCGGAACGCCAACCAGCACCGCCAGCGAGTACAGTCCCAGCATTAATAGCATGGCGCTATTCTCGCCCAGATTTTGTACGGCAATGGCATTCCCGGCACCAACGCTCTTCTTACCGCGCTCCTGGAGCAAAGCGTTGAGCGGCACCACAAAAAAGCCGCCCAGCATACCTATCAACAACAACAAGGCATAAGCAGGCAGCAATGCGTGCTGTAATGAGAAGATCGCAACCACAACGCCAATCAAAATCCCAGCGGGCATACAGCGCGATACGGTCTCCAGCGTCACCAGTTTTGCCGCCGCACCCGCGCCGACCACAATGCCTACCGCCACCATGGCGTTCAGGTAAGTCGGCGTGGCGTTATCCGTAATGCCCAGCGCCACCGGCACCCACAGCACCAGCAGAAAACGCAGCGTCACGCCTGCGCCCCAGAATAGCCCGGTCCCCACCAGCGAAAAACGCGTTTCACCGTTACGCCAAAGGACAACGCAAGCGCAGAAGAAGCTACGCGTCATCGCCGACAACCGCCAGGATTGTCCTGGACGCGCCGCCACAAGCTTCGGGATAAACAGGTTCGCCGCCACTGCGCCAGCGTAGGCCAACGCGCAGGCAACCAGCGCGGCGATGACATGCCAGTCGGCCAATACGCCGCCCGCGACGGAACCGAGCAAAATCGCCGCAATCGTAGAGGCTTCCATCAGGCCATTGGCTTTCACCAGCTTATCGCCCGTCGTCAGTTCGCCCAGAATACCGTATTTCGCCGGAGAATAAGCCGCCGCGCCAATCCCGACCAACGTATAACCGACAAAAGGATTTACGCCGAGGCAGATACCTGCCGCTCCCGCCAGTTTAAGACCATTGGCGACCATCATCACCCGGCCTTTGGCAAAGCTGTCCGCTATCTGGCCGACAAACGGCGCAAAAAGAATGTAAGCGCCCACAAACACCATTTGCAAAACAGGCTGGCTCCAGTCCGGGTAAAACTGAGCTTTCAGCAGTGCCAGCGTCGCGAACAGCAGCGCATTATCGCCAAAAGCCGAGAGAAACTGCGCGACAATTACCGACAGCATCCCTTTCGACCAGATGGAGGTGTTAGTACGTACTGACTCACTCATGATGTTGTTCCGGCGCATCCACCCAACTTTTCAGCGTCACAAAATCGGGTTTCCCGCTGCCAAGCAAGGGAAGCTGTTTCAGATAACGGATATCACGCGGGACGGCAAGTTCCGGAATACCGTGTTCACGGGCATAGTGCTGTAACTTTTCTCGGGTGAGTTCGCTGTCAGTCGTAAACAGTACCAGCGCTTCACCTTTGCTGGCATCGCTTTTAATGGCGGTAGCGTGCATTTTCTCCGCCGAAACGCCAAGCGCCAGTTGCTCGACCATCTCCAGCGAGACCATTTCGCCAGCAATTTTCGCAAAGCGTTTCGCGCGCCCCTGAATCTGCACAAAACCATTTTCATCGAAGCGTACAATATCGCCCGTGTCGTACCACCCGCGCTCGGTTTCGCCTCTGGCGTTTTCCGCCGACGGCACCTCCAGCACGCCCGGTTTTTCCACGCGCAGATAGCCATTCATGATATTCGGCCCTTTCAGCTGTAGCCGACCGCCGTTTTCAATACCGGGCACCGCCAGCAGACGCGCGTCCATGCCAGGCAGAATGCGGCCAACAGTGCCAGGCTTAGCCGCCATCGGCACGTTAATCGAGACTACTGGCGCGCATTCCGTTACCCCGTAGCCCTCAAGAATGCGCAGACCGAATTTATCCTGCCACAGTTGTTTGGTGCTCTCCTGAAGTTTTTCCGCACCGGCCACCACATAGCGCAGGCGATAAAAATCATACGGATTGGCAAAGCGCGCATAGTTGCCGAGGAAGGTTGATGTACCAAACAGCACGGTACAGTTACGGTCATAGACCAGTTCCGGCACAATGCGGTAGTGCAGCGGACTTGGATAAAGAAACACTTCCGCGCCGGTCAACAACGGCGTAAACAGGCCCACCGTCAAACCGAACGAGTGAAAGAGCGGCAGCGCCGACATAAAACGATCATTGGCGGTGAAATCCGCAATCGTTTTTATCTGCTCGACGTTCGCCAGAATACTTTTATGGCTGTGCACCACCCCTTTCGGGTGCCCTTCCGAGCCGGAGGTAAAAAGAATAATCGCCGCGTCTTCCGGCTGCTGTTTTACCTGCGCCAGTCGCGGCGCCAGGAGGTGGGCAAAAATCCACAGCTTGTCGGCGGGTGTGACGTCCGCTTTTAAATCTTCCAGGTAAACCCAGCGAACCTGCGTTAGCTGCTCCGGCAGGTGCCACAATTTACCTTTATCGAGGAACTGGCGGGAGGTAAAAATCGTTTTAATTTCCGCCGCGGTAATCGCGCTGGTCAGCCCTTTTACCCCCGCCGTGTAGTTCATCATGGCCGGAATGCGGCGACGAGAAACCGCGCCGAAAATCACCGCCGCGCTGATGGCGGCATTCGGCAGCATTAAACCGATTTTCTCGCCCTCAACGCTGTACTTTTCCAGAATCCGGCCAACAAAAAGCGTCTTGGTCAGTAACTTACGATACGTATCCGGCGTAAAGTTAATGTCCTCAATACAGTTTTTACCCGCGCCGTAACGATATTGCGCCGCCAGCAACGATTCGTATAACGTCTCGCGCGGGCGCACTGCCATACGCGCTTCCATCATGATCTGGTGCAGCATCTCACCCGCTATCTTACGTCTGTCGCGCGCGCGCGGCGCTTCCGGCATCGGTATTTGCGTCGGCGGTAAAATATGAAGCTGAATGCGGGGGAATAAGCGCCGTTTAACCAGACCTTTCAGGCGACTGAAAGGGGTAAGCTCCGCGCCGTCAATGCGGAGCGGAATGACGGTTGCGCCCGATTTTGCCGCCACAAAGCCTGCGCCGTCATAAATTTTCATCAGCGAGCCGGTCACGGAAATCCGCCCTTCCGGGAAAATCACCACTGGACGCCCCTGCTCCACCAGACGCACCAGGTGTTTAATGGACATGGGTTTAGTGGGATCGAGCGGTACAAAATCGATCAGCGGCGTTAACCAGCGCATATACCATTGCTGGCTGATGGAGGTATATACCGCAAAGACAGGCCGTACCGGCAAAAACAGCGCCAGTAGCATACCATCGATAAATGAAACGTGATTGGGGGCAATTAAGACCCGGTTCCCCTGTAGCGCCCGGACATCGCCAGTGACGCGCACACGATAAAGCACGCGAAACAGGTTACGGAAAAATCCAAACAGCATTTCAACTCCCTTTGGCCGACAATTCGCTAAAACATGAATTGTGGCAGATTACACGAGTTGCGTAACAGGAGCGATAGCAAAATAGGTTCGAATAAATATCCTCCGGCATAGCCGGAGGTTTTTCTGATGCGCCTGTAAGGCTCTCTTACCAGCCGCGCCCTAACAGGCGCATACGATCTGACATTTGCATCAAACTTCGTTACTTACGG
>NZ_JBCLYA010000021.1:0-7896 GCF_039650795.1 Salmonella sp. K21076 | reverse complement strand
GGATGCGGCTGAACCGGATTTGACTCTTTTGGCGTTGCAATCGAACGAACAAAAGTTTCATGGGTAACAAAAGTATGGCTGCAGTTAATGTTCTGGCACTGGTTGTAACGCTCTTTGGTCAATGAAGATACCTGAAAACTGCTGCGAGTATGGGCGGCACTTCCACACAGTGGGCAAATCATCATTTTTCGAGCTCTCCCCATTTTTGCTAAATTCACAATAATGATACCGCATTATTCCATTTTGCAAACTTAAAAGTTCTCCATTGCGAAGAATCATTCCATTTCGAAATCATCAATCCTCACTTCAAGCTCCAGACTGGTCGTAAAACCATTATCCGGGCTGACAGTATGTGTCAGGGTGGTAATGGTCCATTCCGCATCATCTATCGGCTGTTTAAAGCCACTGACCTTCACAGGCATTTCCGTGTAGAGATCTGCCCGACCTTCCGCCAGTTGTAGCGAGAATGACGCAACGCCGCGTTGCAAGCGTTCCCACTGCATTTTCGCCGCTCGTTCGGCGTTGCTCCGGTTGGCATAAGTGCGATTAAGTACCAGCACGTTTTCATCCGTCCCCACCAGGTAATCGCCCTGCTTCGCTTCCGGCTCTTTCTTCTGCTTCTTAGTCCTGCGCTTACGCTTCACCGTGGTGCTTTCTTTCTTCGCGGGTTCGCGGGTATGCAACCAGCTGGCAATTACGCCCGTGTAGGCTCCGCGATCTGCCAGGGTAAAGCGGTGACTGTCGCCGTCCTTCCGTGTGATAGTGATCACCGGCAGTGGTTTACCGCTGGCGCTTTTACCCTGTCCCTGCCGGATGAATAACAGATTGCCATTTTTCACCGACGCAATAGCACCGTACTGGCGCGCCAGCCGCATCAGAAAACTGCCGTCACTCTCATTGGTCTGGTCTATATGCTCCACGGGTTTATCCGACAGGTCTTCACCCAATGCCATCTTCAGTTTGTGCCGCGCAGCTATTTCCTTCACCACTTCCCCAACGGTGGTCTTGTGCCACGATTTTTCACGGCGGGTATTCAGGGTTTCACGAAAATCAGCACTTCGCGCCCGGATAGTCAGGCGGTCCGGTGCGCCAGTGTGTTCAATCTCGTCCACCGTGAATGCTCCTTTCGGGAAAAGCGGCTGCCCCTTCCAGCCCAACGCCAGCGTAATGACAGCCCCACGGCGCGGCAGCACGATTTTTCCGTCGGCGTCGTCCAGCTCCAAATCAAGCTGGTCTGCTTCAAAGCCCCGATTGTCCGTCAGCGTCAGACTCATCAGGCGGTTATCCAGCACAGTGGTGATATCCTTCCCCTCAATACTGATGCTGAATGCGGGAGTTTTGTTGCCTTTGTTAAGCAGTTCAGAGCTGAAATTCACGACAGCAGCCCTCCCACCGTTTTACTGATATCGCTTAAGGCAGACGTTACCGTATCCTGCAAATTATTCAGCTGCGCACTGAGATCACCGAACATATCGGACAGGGATTCATCCACCCGTTTGAGCGACAGGGTGAACTCAATCCGGCGCGGCATACCATCGCGGAAAAACTCCGTTTTAGTCTGATTCAGTCCCTCAATCACATACATGCCGTAAATCGTGCCGCTGCCTTCAATCAGGGGCCATGCTTTTCCCTGTTCTGCCATCTGCTCCAGAGCCAGCAACGACAGTCTGCCGCCCGTTATCTCCGGCATAAGAACACCAGAAAGCGTCAGCATGTCGTTGTCCGGTCCCAGAAACTGCGTGGATGGACGTCGGTTGACCCGGCTGTTTGCCGCATGTCGCCAGCTGCGTTGATACAGCAGTTCCTGATACGGCACAGTGCGCAGCATAAACACGTACAATCCCAGCACCATCATCATGCGTCGTATCCCCCCTGATCGCTGTAGTTACTCCTGGCTTTTGCCTTCAGCCTGCGTTCACGTTCATCAAGCTGGCGGGCCACCTCCCGCGCAATATCCTGCACACTTTGTCCTGGCTGCGTCTGAATGATGATCTGCGTCGGTGCCTCAATCCGTTGAACGGGCGACACAGTGGCTGCGCGACTCACCATCGCTTCACCGCCTTTCGCGGGAAATGCCAAAGGGTGCAACGGTGGAAGCTCTGCTGGCGCGGCAGCAACACCCATCATTCCGGCAACAACGGCAGCCAGTGCAGCTGTATTTCTCCGGCTGGTCACGTTTGCCGGGCCGTTGACAATTTCAGGCCCGTTTTCACCGACAATGCCAAACTGCCCGCGCGGGATATACCCACCGCTGTCATACATCCCCGCAAAACCATATCCCCATGATGGGAAACCACCTGATGGCATCATCACTTTACCGTCTGCATTCACCGTCGCAGGTTGCTGACGCGTCACGCTTTCCGGCAGTTTCGCCTTTGCAGCCTCTTTACTGACAATACCGAGTTTCTCCAGCAACCAGGAAACGCCGGATTTCAGGGAGTCCAGCGGATGCATGACCATATTCAGCCCTTCCGCCAGTGCCTCCCCGAATCGTCGCCCCATTGCCGCTGCGCTCTGCAGTTCGGCAGAGGTCGACTTAACGGGCGTCAGCAGATCAGTAAACCAGCCCCACAACGCCTGCACTTTGTCGCCAATCCACTGAAACACAGGCTTAAGTGGTTCGAATGCTGCACTGATGGGACCTGCCGCCGCTTTGAATCCTTCCACCACGCCACCGAGAAATGCGGTGATGGGTTGCCAGTATTTCCAGACAACCAGCGCCACGCCCGCCAGTGCAGTAACCACAAGACCTATCGGACTGAGCAGAGCACCTAACAGACCAGATACGGCATACAGGGCAATGCGCAACATCGCCAGCGGGCCGGATGCGAGCACACGCAGCACCGCGCCTGCGGCAGCCAGCCCACCGCGTAGTGCTGCCAGTGGATTCATAAACATCACAGCAACAGCACGTAAACCGGATAATCCAGACCGCAAAAGTGCAACCGGCGCACCTGCTACAGTTTTCAGGACATTCCCCGTCAGTGATGCCGTGCGGCGCAAAGACGACAACGGCGCAGTAAGTAAACCCGCAGCGTTGCCCGATGAAGCAAGCCCGCGTCGCAGCAGTGCCAGTGGTGCGCCAGCCAGCCAGGACAACGCGCTGCTAGTTCGGGTTACTGCTGCCGTAACGGAAGGTAACGTTTTGATACCCAGCACAGAGAACCCCAGACGGATGACTGCCAGCGGCCCCAGCACTGCAGCCAGCGCCACCGCTAAGGTGCCGAGGCCCACGGTAACGGCAGCCACCACAGCGGCTACTTTCATCAGTGTGCCCGTCAGTTCCGGGTTAGCTTCCACCCAACGACGCGATGCTCCCGTGACGCTTTTCACCATGTACAGAATATCCATCAGCGGCTGGCGCAGCGTTTCGCCCAGGCTGCTGAAGGTGTTCTGCGCTCCGGTTTTGACCAGCAACCACTGCGCAGAAAGTGAGTCCTTGTTAATGTCGGATTCTTTCTGCATGGAGCCGAGCGCATCATTGCCCGCTGTCAGTTTTAGCTGGCGCTGCAGTTCCGGCAGGTTGTTTGCCAGTTTCGCCGCGTCATCGCCAAACTCTTTACCAAACAACATGGTCATGGCAGACAGACGCTTGTCCTGCGGCAGTGCGTTCACCTTCTCCAGCACACGCTGGATAGTTCCCATCGCATCCTTCGTCATCTGCTTTTCAATAACTTCAGGATTGAGTTTCAGCAGATTCATCCCTTCAAAGAAACTCTTGCTTTGCATGGTGGCAATGGACAATTCACGCACTATCGCGTTTGCTGCACTGGCTGCAACCTCCGGCGCAGCGCCCAGTGTCAGAAAGGTGGAACCCAGCGCCGCCGCTTTACGATAATCCAGACGGTCAGCCACACCGCCCAGACGTTGCATGACATCAATAATGTCTGCCCCTTTCGACATGGCGTTATCATCCAGATAGTTCAGCGCATCACCGAGCTGTTCAATATTGCGGGTAGGGATTTTGTAGAGCTGGGCGATTTTCCCCAGACTTTCTGACAGTTCATCCGCTGGCAGCTCAAAGGCTGTTGCCGCCTTTGCTGCCGTACTGGCGAAGGCCAGCAGGTCACGTTTCTGGTCTTCCCAGCTGTCGTCAGGGTTTGCGACGTTCATGCGCGCACCACCTTCAACCAGTGCAGCGAAGTCTACCGCACCGTTTTCCATCGGCAACTGTTCGCTGGCAGCCTTGATGGCATCCTGCATTTCATAAAAACGTGCAGTGCGGTTGCCATTATCGTCACGCAGACCATTGACCTGCTTTGCCACACCTTTCATGGCATCTTCCATGCTGGTATAGCTTTTTACTGCCGCCATCACTGGCGTCCCCATTGCCAGCCCTGCCGCCGTGGTGGTGGCTCCGGCTCCTGCGATGCGATCGCGCACCTCCAGCGAACGGGCATAACTGGCACGCGCCACATTCATCCTGCGCTGAGCTTCCCCCAGTCGCTTCAGCCGCGCCTCCTGTTTCGACAGTTCCTGGTTATAACGTGATGTTTCACGGGCTAAACGGGCAGTTGCTCCCGCATCATCTTTCGCAGAAATTCCCGCCCGGTACAGTTCAGCACGCACAAGCGCCGTCTGCTGCTGCAGCTTTTTCTGGCGTTCTTCCAGGCGCTGAACAGCCAGCCGTTGACGGCCCAGAGCAACAACCTGACGTTGCGAAGGCGGCCCCATCGCTCCCAGTTCCTGACTGAGCAAATTTGCACGCTGGCGGGCATAGTTCAGCCTGTCGCCTAATTTCTGATTTTCTGCCTGCAGCTTTCGGAAGCTGTCCAGACTGCTCCCGGCCTGATCAAGCTGCTTTATTGCATCGCGGGATTTTTTGACAGCAGCAGCCAGTTCTCTTGAACTGGCCTGCGCAGATCGAAATGGGCGGGTGAGCTTGTCAACCGCATTAAGAATGACCTGCAGACGCAGGTTGTTATCACTCATCGTTGGCCCCGCTTCTCTGAATCGCTTTATACCGCCATTCCAGCACTTCGGTCAGCGGCATAACGTCAGTAACGGATGGCGGCCAGTGAAAAATGGTGGCGATATCTGCCACCAGATCGTCAACCGTCAGGCTGTCGGTAAACCGGCAAGCACCGACTTCTTCAACAAAAAAGTGACAACCTCAACCGACATGGCAGTGAGATCTGCCGGGTCCATCTCTGCAATTTCCTGTGCAGTCAGTGCCGGGCTGGAGATGCGGGGGATCACGGTCATCATCGCGTTCACATCCATATCCATAATGGCCTGCAGGCGTGTACCGCGCAGCGCACCGGACTGCGGTTTACGCAGCACAATTTCGGTGATTTCCGTTTTTCCGCGCTTGATGGGAGTATCCAGTTGAATGGTCTTTTCAGTCTTCTTATCGCTCATTTTGCTGTCCTGTAAATTGGGTTCTGGCGCGGTATCCCACGCCGTTCAGATACATCAGAGGCCGAGGGCGTTACGGTGCGCTTCCATCAGGTCCACACCGTCCACAATTTCCACCATGTTGATCAGGTCCACTTCATAGAGCACCTCACCATTGATGGTCAGCTTCGCGTAGCTGTTGGTACTGGTCACTTTGGTGGTGTTGCTTTCGCCCGTCTTCCACTCGCCGGAATCCACTTCTTTGTGACGTCCACGCACCACAAGCTCCACGGCCTGCACTTCCCCGGTATCATCACGCTGAATAGAGCCGGTAAAGCGCAGCTGGATGCCATCCACCGTGGCTTTGCCCATCTGCTTAAACAGCAGCAGCTCAGTACCACCAATGGAAAATTCCGTATCCAGTGCGCCGTCATCCAGCCCCAGATCCACATCCACTGCACCCGGCATTCCGCCGCCGCGATACTTCTCATATTTGCGGGTAAATTTCGGCAGCGTCAGCGACTCAACGATCCCCTGCCAGTTGTTCCCGTCATTAAACAGGTTCAGGTGTTTTAATTTGCGTGGTAAAGCCATGTTGTCCCCTTACGCGCTGACCTGGCTGGAGAAATTCACCAGGTACTGATCGGTGATGCGCTGACGCAGCATCAGGTTTTCAAGTGGCGGCACTGGCGTGTAGTCGTAGTCGATGGTGAGTTTTCCGGCTTTCAGCGTGTCTTTGTCGTTCACCGACTCATCCAGCCAGCAATCACCACCAATGAGATAGCCCTGACTGACCAGGCTGCGCATTTTGGCGCGGATACCCTCGATAATGTCGCGGGCCAGCGACGGATTCAGCGGTTTATCCACCGCCCACATGTGCGCTTCTGCCATCGTGTCCGTCAGCACCTGCGCCGTGCGGGTGTAGTTTTCGAAGGCAAAGAGCGGGTCATCACTCAGGCAGCGGGAACCCCAGAAGCGGAAACCGTCTTTACGCACAAGCGTGGTGACGTCGTTCTGGTTCAGCAGTCCCGCATCGGTTGCCGGGTCCTGCAGATCCCAGAACACATCAGCAGAAATTCCGGTGACACCGTTCACGCCCACGTTGGACAGGCTTTTGTGCCATCCGGTCTGCTCGTCAATTTTGGCGCGCAGACCAAGCGCACGGGCGGTGGCATATGCCGTTGCTTCGGCATTCAGCACAGTGTCCCAGCCAGTAAAGTCAGGCCAGATCAGCATCCCTTCGCGCTGGCTGAAGTTTTCACGGTAAGTGATCGCCTCCTGTACCGTCTTGCAGCCATACGCTGACAGGTAAGCAAATCCACGCAGGCTTTGCGCCACGCTCAGCAACTCAGTAGCTACCGCCTTGGTGTCGTGGCCTGGCACGCCGAGAATGCGCGGTTTAACGCCAAGCTGTGACTGGGCAGATAACAGGGCTTTCATGCCTGTTTTTTTACCTTCAGCGGTCACTGCGCCGATGATATTGGTCGTGGTTTCTTCTTCCGTTTCACCCTGCGGCACACGCACAACAACGGTCACGGGTTTTGCCTGGTCAGCGATGGCATCCAGCGAACGGGCCAGCGTGCCTGACTCACCCGCTTTACCGCTGGCAGTCAGCACATCAGTGATCAGCACGGGTTTATTAAGAGGAAACATTTTTGCATCGGCATCATCGCCCGTGCAGACCATACCCACGATGGCGGTGCTCACCGTGGTAATGGATCGGGTGCCTTCGTTGACTTCAACAACGCGCACCCCGTGGTGGTAATCCTGAGCCATAGTGGCGAACCTCCTGATTGGATTAGGCTTCGCCCTATGTTGAAGTGATTGTGCCTGACAAACAGCTAAGCGCAGTTGTACCGTTATTCACACAAAATGACGGTATTTGTCTGCTTTCAGGGATAATCAAAATAAAGCTGATTCAGGGAGATTTATTGTTCTTATTTGCCGGAAATTTTCGATAAATGGTAGAAACGCCTACATCAAAAATCAGTGCAATACGCTGTCTTGATTCTCCGGCCTCGAGTAAACGCCCAATCTGTGCCCACTGTTCGCTGGTCAACTTAGGACGGCGTCCACCTACTCTGCCTTTAGCACGAGCTGCAGCCAGCCCCGCCCTGGTACGTTCAACTATCAGTTCGCGTTCCATTTCAGCCAGGGCACCCATGACATGAAAAAAGAAACGGCCCATTGGGGTGCTGGTATCAATACTGTCAGTCAGGCTTCGGAAATTCACGCCACGCTGGCGCAGCTCTTCTATCAGCGTAACAAGATGCCGCATACTGCGCCCCAGTCTGTCCAGCTTCCAGACAACCAGCGTGTCTCCTGCCGATAGTGTCCTGAGCAGCTTTTTCAGCCCCGGTCTGTCGGACTTGGTGCCACTGATTTTATCCTCAAAAATCCGCTCACATCCCGCACAGCTCAGTGCATTGCGTTGCAAATCGGTGTTCTGGTCATTTGTTGACACGCGTACATAGCCAATAAGCATGATCATCCCCCTGAATAAAAACCGGAGATGATGCCAGTTAGCCGTTATCTCTGCATTTTCATAAACGTTGGTTT
>NZ_JBCLYA010000020.1:0-144774 GCF_039650795.1 Salmonella sp. K21076 | reverse complement strand
GAACTTTTGCAGTTGCCAGACCGCAAGATGTTTTAACAAATCAAAAGGGGTTTTAATAACTGGCTTAAAGCTGAAAGCTTTCCGGAACCCCCAGCCTAGCTGGGGGTTTTCCATAGACAAGAAAAAGGGCCGGATATCCGGCCCTCGCACAGCAATAATATTACTCGTCAGCGTCATCCGCAACGTCGTCATCGCTTTCCGCTTCCGGGGCGATATCCTCATCCCCTTCCGTCACGCTGCCGTCGATAGCATCGAGTTCTTCGTCATCTACCGGTTCAGCAACGCGTTGCAGACCCACTACGTTTTCATCTTCCGCCGTGCGGATAAGGATAACGCCCTGGGTATTACGTCCCACCACGCTGATCTCAGACACTCGGGTACGCACCAGAGTACCGGCATCCGTGATCATCATGATCTGGTCGCAATCGTCTACCTGTACCGCACCGACAACGGAACCGTTGCGCTCGGTCACTTTGATAGAGATAACGCCCTGCGTCGCACGAGACTTGGTCGGGTACTCGTCCGCTGCGGTACGCTTCCCGTAGCCGTTTTGCGTTACGGTCAGAATAGCGCCTTCGCCGCGTGGGATGATCAGAGAAACTACTTTATCGTCTCCCGCCAGCTTAATACCGCGCACACCGGTCGCGGTACGCCCCATCGCACGGACGGCGTCTTCTTTGAAGCGCACCACTTTACCCGCGGCCGAGAACAGCATGACTTCGTCAGAACCAGAAGTCAGGTCAACGCCAATCAGCTCGTCGCCGTCGTTGAGGTTTACCGCGATAATACCGGCGGAACGCGGACGGCTGAATTCGGTCAGCGCCGTTTTCTTCACGGTACCGCTGGCGGTCGCCATAAAGACGTTGACGCCTTCTTCGTACTCACGAACCGGCAGAATCGCGGTGATACGTTCGTTGGCTTCCAGCGGCAGCAGGTTAACGATCGGACGACCGCGCGCGCCACGGCTGGCTTCCGGCAACTGATAGACCTTCATCCAGTACAGACGGCCCCGGCTGGAGAAGCAAAGGATGGTGTCATGGGTGTTGGCCACCAGCAGGCGGTCGATAAAGTCTTCTTCTTTAATACGTGCTGCTGATTTGCCTTTACCGCCACGACGCTGTGCTTCGTAATCGGTTAACGGCTGATATTTCACATAGCCCTGATGAGACAAGGTTACGACAACATTTTCCTGGCTAATCAGATCTTCGATATTAATATCGGCGCTGTTGGCGGTGATTTCGGTACGACGCTCATCGCCGAACTGATCGCGAATTAACTCCATCTCTTCGCGGATCACTTCCATCAGGCGATCGGCGCTGCCCAGAATGTGCAGCAGTTCAGCGATCTGCTCCAGCAACTCTTTGTATTCGTCGAGCAGTTTTTCATGCTCCAGGCCGGTCAGTTTCTGCAAACGCAGATCCAGAATCGCCTGCGCCTGCTGTTCAGTCAGGTAGTATTGACCGTCACGCACGCCAAATTCTGGCTCCAGCCATTCCGGACGCGCGGCGTCGTCACCGGCGCGCTCCAGCATCGCAGCAACGTTGCCCAGATCCCACGGACGCGAAATCAGCGCCGCTTTCGCTTCCGCCGGCGTCGGCGCGCGGCGAATCAGTTCGATAATCGGGTCGATGTTGGCCAGCGCAATCGCCAGAGCTTCAAGGATATGCGCACGATCACGGGCTTTACGCAGTTCAAAAATAGTCCGACGCGTCACCACTTCACGGCGGTGGCGCACGAACGCTGAAATAATATCTTTCAGGTTCATGATCTTCGGCTGGCCGTGATGCAGCGCCACCATGTTAATACCGAAGGAAACCTGTAGCTGGGTCTGGGAGTAGAGATTATTAAGCACCACCTCGCCCACCGCATCGCGTTTCACTTCAATCACGATGCGCATCCCGTCTTTGTCGGATTCGTCACGCAGCGCGCTGATGCCTTCCACGCGTTTATCTTTCACCAGCTCGGCGATTTTCTCGATCAGGCGCGCTTTGTTCACCTGATAGGGAATTTCATGGACGATGATGGTTTCACGGCCCGTTTTCGCGTCAGCTTCAACTTCCGCGCGGGCGCGAATGTACACTTTGCCACGACCGGTACGGTAGGCTTCTTCGATACCACGACGACCGTTGATGATCGCGGCGGTCGGGAAGTCCGGACCCGGAATATGTTCCATCAGCCCTTCAATGCTGATGTCTTCGTTGTCGATATACGCCAGGCAGCCGTTAATCACTTCCGTCAGGTTGTGCGGCGGGATATTCGTCGCCATACCTACTGCGATACCGGAAGAACCGTTCACCAGCAGATTCGGAATTTTGGTCGGCATGACGTCCGGAATTTTTTCCGTACCGTCATAGTTATCCACGAAATCCACCGTCTCTTTTTCGAGATCGGCCATCAGTCCGTGGGCGATTTTCGCCAGACGGATCTCCGTATAACGCATTGCCGCCGCGGAGTCGCCGTCAATAGAACCGAAGTTACCCTGACCATCCACCAGCATGTAACGCAGCGAGAATGGCTGCGCCATACGAACGATGGTGTCATACACTGCGAAATCGCCGTGGGGATGGTATTTACCGATTACGTCACCAACGACACGGGCAGATTTTTTATAGGCTTTGTTCCAGTCATTGCCCAATACGTTCATGGCGTAAAGTACGCGACGGTGTACCGGCTTCAGGCCATCTCGGACATCCGGCAGCGCACGGCCAACAATGACAGACATCGCATAATCCAGATAGGAGCTCTTCAGCTCTTCCTCAATGTTGACCGGTGTAATTTCTCTCGCAAGGTCGCTCATCTAACCGCTATCCCTCTACTGTATCCCGGATTCAAAGGTCGCAAATTATAACACATTCGCCCACGTACTGGTAAACGGAATGCAGCCAGACAATGCTTTATTCGGGTGCCACATGCTCTCTTCATTTATAAGCGTGGTCTCGGCGTTTATCGGCGATCAGCTTCAGAGGCGACACAGAGGAGATCTGGGCCTGGCCAGGAATAGGCTGGAAAATCAATACCTCCCGTGTATACCCGTCATACTTCAAGTTTCATGTGCGTTGGCGGCAAGTTACTCGGCCCATCCCTGGGCCTCGCCCCGTCGGGGTTAGCGCAAGCGCTGTTCAAGACGGTTAACCATTTTATCCTGCAACTCGAATTATTTAGGGGATATGCCGGGAGGCATAAACCATAATCAGTATCACCAGATGCTATTTAATCACATAGGCCAGGTATTCTTTCACTACCTCATCGTTTAATTCCTGACCCAATCCGGGCTGTTCCGGCGCGACATAATAGCCATTTTCCGGCTGATAATCGTGGGTACAAAGTTCCCGAATAGATGCTTTCATCGCATTGGTATGATGTTCATGAATAATAAAGTTGGGAATTGCCGTTTCCATATGCAGCGCGGCTACCGTGGAAACAGGACCGCCGCAAACATGCACCTGTACAGTGGTGTCATAAATATTAGCATAGTCACAGATTTTCTTTCCTTCGGTAATTCCGCCGCAGAGACACAAATCAGGTTGCGCTACGGCAATAGACTGTTTCTCCAGTAATTCCCTGTATCCCCATCTTGTGTAGGAACGCTCGCCAGTGGCGATTGGAATCGTTGTTGAACGGGAAACTTTCTGCATATTATCAGAATTTAATGGATGGCTCGGTTCTTCATAAAGAAAGATACGATACTTTTCTATCGCCTTCGCAAATTGAATAGCTGAGTTTGTACCGAGAAGAGAATGGATTTCTACGATAATATCAGCATCATCCCCCATTGCTTCACGCATAGCGGCAATTCGCGCTTCCCCCATTTTTAATTGATCGGCCAGTAACAATCCTGAATAGTTACGATTTCTATTCTGAAAAACACAGTCATCGCCATTACGATCGATTTCGAGTGGATCCACTTTAATCGCATCATATCCATCGTCAAGAGCCGCACGCGCCGCCTCAGCATATTCCTCAGGTGTCACTAATATCTGGCGTTTATCCCCCCAACCAAATTGTAACTGACTAGCATAGGTTCTTAATTTTTCATTAGTTTTCCCGCCAAGGAGCTGATAAACAGGTACACCTAAATATTTACCTTTGATATCCCAAAGAGCAATATCAATAGCGCTCATTCCGGCATAAAAAACGTTCCCGCCTCCCATTCCCCAAAAAGTCTTTCTGAAAAAGAACTCCCAAATTTTTTCGATATTTAATGGATCTTCACCCACAATCAATGACGCCAGATCTCTGATGATCCCTACGCCAGCTTTAGCGCCTGCGCCATAGGCCAGTCCTACTTCGCCAATACCACTTAATCCTGAGTCGGTATTCACCCGGATAAGTACTGGATTATAGGATGACATCGTTTGATCTCTTTTTTTTAATTCACAGTCAAAAACTTCAATAGACGTAATTTTCATAATTTCTCCATTTATCAGGTTCGTGATACAACATTTGTTTGTTGGCTTTTTTCTTTTTTCACATCAATTTTCATTAACGCCAAAACGGCTACCGCAGCGAAGCAAAGTATTGCCTCTACAATAAATATTCCTGTCGCACCATAATGAGTAGAAACGAATCCCAGTGACTTATTAATCAGGAATCCGCCAAGACTTGAACATGAGTTAATAAACGCAATGCTGATAGCCAACCCTGACGGCGACAATAATGCAGAAGGCAGCGCCCAGTAAGGTCCGTAATAGCTGAGGATCCCAACACCATAGAACGTTAGCCCCAGCATTCTCAGCGACATTGAGGGGACAAGAGCAATCATCAGAAAACCACAGCCTGCCAGAAACATGGGTAATGCAGCATGCCATTTTCGTTCATTCTTTTTATCGGAATGCCAGCCCCACCAGGGCATGCTGAACATAGCGAAAATAAACGGAATACTCATGATTAAACCAACGTCAGTATCCGTAAAATCAGCTGAAAATCCCTTCACCAACCCCGGCAACCAGTAGTTTGCCGCCAGAGCAGCCGCCTGAATCAACATGTAGGCGAAAGAAAGCTGAAGCAAAACTGGATTTTTGATTACGGAAAGAAAGGATGAGTTGGTATTTTTATTTAATGCAGCTGCGGTTTCATTGTCAGTGCGTAATTTATTAACTAAGGCCGATATCTGCTGTGGCGTAAGCCATTTAGCCTTTTCTGGACTGTCAGGCAGTAAATAAAATGTCAGGATGCCAAGGAATACGGTAGGGATACCTTCAATAGCAAAAAGCCAGCGCCAGCCTTCATAATCCGGGGTATTCAAATGCTCGATGATCCAACCAGACATCGGTGCAGCCAATACCGATGCAACAGCAATAGATAACATGAAGAAACTATTGACTTTTCCGCGTTCACGAGCCGGGAACCAACATGCAAGATAATAAACCATGCCCGGGAAAAAGCCAGCTTCAAATACCCCCAAAAAAATGCGAGCCAGCAAAATATGTTGAGTATCTTTAGCAAAAAAAATCAGCCCTGTTACCGCTCCCCAGCCGATAATAATGGAACTAATTCATTTTCTTGCGCCAAGCTTTTGCAAGCCAATGCTACTCGGAATTTGAAAGATTAAATATGATATGAAGAATATAGAAGAAATATTAGCGAAATCCTCAGGCGTAATACCGAGAGATTCATTCATGCGTAATGCAGCAAACCCAATATTGACACGATCCATATAGTTAAAAAAGTAAAGAATAAAGGCCAAAGGAATGATTTTCCTTTTTACAATACGAATTGCATCGTATAAATTTTCTTGTGGACTACTCATTTTGCATCACCTTTTATGATTCAATGAATAAGGGTATTGACCGGAATCGATGTTACGTAAAAAACAATACAATTCAAAAGCTAATGTGTCATATCTGATATATCAGCAAGCAAACTTAATGAAATATACAATAACAACAATAAAGTATGTAAATTTTCTTATATCTGATATATTAGATCCGTTAATTTTGAATAAATTAATTACAATGGAGCCGGGTTTAACCATGGAGGAGAAGAAAATGAAAAATAGATTAAAGCGTGATTTTAGTCACATATCAATTGAAATACCCAAATCCATCACCCAGGTGATTAAAGAGAAAATAAGGGAGATGATTATCCATGGCGATTTCGATCTTGGGCAAGCGATCAGTGAAAATGAACTATCAAATATTCTGATGATAAGTAAAACACCAATTCGTGAAGCTTTTATTTGGCTGAGCTATAATGAAAACCTGGTCAACATCATTCCCCGCAGTGGGACATTTGTTTTTTCTGTCACCGACGAGGATATCAATGATCTCATCAAAATGAGGGTTATCCTTGAACAGGGCGCAATTCGTGAAGCGATGGAGAAAAATGCTAACAATGTCATAGTCGAATTAAGCAATATTTTATCGAAGTCAGCAAAAATTAATGCAGAGCGAGATACGCAAGCTTACCTCAAACTGGATCATGATTTTCATTATGTTTTTGTGAAATATGCCGATAATAAATACATTTCACAAGCACACCTGTTGATCTCTGCACGTTTATTGGCAATTCGCTACAGACTGGATTTTACCGCTGAATATATCACCAGCTCTAACCGTGGACATGCCACTATTTTAGATATGTTAAAAAACAACAACGTCGAGGGCGTCTGTAATTTTATCACGCACCACATCGGTAGCGGTTTTACAGAACGCGCAAGAAAACTTCTTGCGCTGAAAGCGTAATAAAGACGGCAGTAGATATAACGCAGCGACTTTGCACCTGCTATACTGCCCCGATAGATCAATAGCGGAATCTCATGTACTCATGAACACTGAAAAACCGTCGGTAGCTCACAACGTTGACCATAATGAAATCGCCAAATTCGAAGCCGTCGCGTCGCGCTGGTGGGATCTGAAGGGCGAATTCAAGCCATTGCATCGCATCAACCCCCTACGCCTTGGCTACATTACTGAGCGCTCAGGCGGCCTGTTCGGTAAAAAGGTGCTCGACGTCGGCTGTGGCGGCGGTATTCTGGCGGAGAGCATGGCGCGCGAAGGCGCTACCGTTACCGGGCTGGATATGGGCTTTGAGCCTTTGCAGGTCGCCAAACTGCATGCGCTGGAAAGCGGCATTGAGGTAGAGTACGTGCAGGAGACGGTTGAGGAACATGCGGCAAAACACGCCCAGCAATACGACGTCGTCACCTGTATGGAAATGCTGGAGCACGTTCCCGATCCGCAATCGGTCGTCCACGCCTGCGCCCAACTGGTTAAACCCGGCGGCGAGGTGTTCTTCTCAACGTTGAACCGCAATGGGAAATCCTGGCTGATGGCGGTCGTCGGCGCTGAGTATATTCTGCGCATGGTGCCAAAAGGCACGCACGACGTGAAGAAATTCATTAAGCCTGCTGAACTGTTAAGCTGGGTAGATGAAACCGTCCTGAAAGAGCAACATATCACCGGGCTGCACTACAACCCGATAACCAATACTTTCAAACTCGGTCCCGGAGTAGACGTTAACTACATGTTGCATACCCGCGCTAAAAAAGCCTGACATCAAAGAATTTTCCTATAAGGGTTGCGTTAGATCATCGGGCGCAACCTTTCTCTTCGATGAAAAAATCAGCATTCGATCAAATTTTGATTTTTTTATGAATTGTTGACATCCTCTCCAGGCCTTATCAGACGCGCATTTAGCGATTCTTACTCTTTTACAACCGCAATTTAACGCCAAAATCAACTCTTGTACTCAAAAGAATCCCTACTAGAATACTCACCATATAGCGTTTCACTTATCGATTACCCCCTATATATAGTATTTATCCACAGAGTTAGTCACAACGTGGCGTTGTGGATAAGCGGGGGGGATATTTTTCTTTCACGGACAGGTAAACAGGTAGAAAACTACATGAATCAGAGTCTGCTGGTGACAAAGCGTGACGGCCGTACTGAGCGCATCAATCTCGACAAAATTCATCGCGTGCTTGATTGGGCGGCAGAAGGACTGAATAACGTATCGGTTTCTCAGGTCGAGCTACGCTCGCATATTCAGTTTTATGATGGGATTAAGACCTCCGATATCCATGAAACTATCATTAAGGCCGCCGCAGACCTGATCTCTCGCGATGCGCCGGATTATCAATACCTGGCTGCGCGTCTGGCGATTTTCCACCTGCGTAAGAAAGCCTTCGGCCAGTTTGAGCCGCCCGCACTTTACCACCATGTGGTAAAAATGGTTGAGCTTGGCAAATACGACAATCATCTGCTGGAAGACTACACGGAAGAAGAGTTCAAGCAGATGGATTCGTTTATCGTTCACGATCGCGATATGACCTTCTCCTACGCTGCCGTTAAGCAGCTGGAAGGGAAATATCTGGTGCAAAACCGCGTGACCGGCGAAATCTATGAAAGCGCGCAGTTCCTCTACATTCTGGTAGTGGCCTGCCTGTTCTCTAACTATCCGCGTGAAACGCGTCTTGACTATGTAAAACGTTTTTACGATGCGGTCTCTACGTTCAAAATCTCGCTGCCGACGCCCATCATGTCCGGCGTGCGTACCCCGACCCGTCAGTTCAGCTCCTGCGTACTGATCGAGTGTGGCGACAGTCTGGATTCCATCAACGCCACCTCCAGCGCGATTGTGAAATACGTTTCCCAGCGCGCCGGTATCGGCATCAACGCTGGCCGCATTCGTGCGCTGGGTAGCCCGATTCGTGGCGGCGAGGCGTTCCACACCGGCTGTATTCCGTTCTACAAGCACTTCCAGACGGCGGTGAAATCCTGCTCGCAGGGCGGCGTGCGCGGCGGCGCGGCGACACTGTTCTACCCGATGTGGCATCTGGAAGTGGAAAGCCTGCTGGTGCTGAAAAACAACCGTGGCGTGGAAGGCAACCGCGTACGTCACATGGACTACGGCATACAGATCAACAAACTGATGTACACCCGCCTGCTGAAGGGCGGCGACATTACGCTGTTCAGTCCGTCCGATGTACCCGGGCTATACGATGCATTCTTCGCCGACCAGGACGAATTCGAACGCCTGTACGTGAAGTATGAAAACGACGACAGCATCCGCAAACAGCGTGTGAAAGCGGTCGAACTGTTCTCGCTGATGATGCAGGAACGCGCCTCTACCGGTCGTATCTATATCCAGAACGTTGACCACTGCAATACTCACAGTCCGTTCGATCCGGTTGTCGCCCCGGTACGCCAGTCTAACCTGTGTCTGGAGATTGCCCTGCCAACCAAACCGCTGAACGATGTCAACGATGAAAACGGCGAAATTGCGTTGTGTACGCTGTCTGCCTTCAACCTGGGTGCCATTAAGACTCTGGACGAGCTGGAAGAACTGGCTATTCTGGCAGTACGCGCTTTGGATGCTCTGCTCGATTATCAGGATTACCCGATTCCGGCTGCCAAACGCGGCGCAATGGGCCGTCGTACGCTGGGCATTGGCGTGATTAACTTCGCCTACTGGCTGGCGAAAAACGGTAAACGTTATTCCGACGGCAGCGCCAATAATCTGACGCATAAAACCTTCGAAGCCATTCAGTACTATCTGCTTAAAGCGTCCAACGAACTGGCGAAAGAGCAAGGCGCCTGCCCATGGTTCAACGAAACCACCTATGCAAAAGGCATTTTGCCGATCGACACCTACAAAAAAGATCTGGATGCGATCGTCAACGAACCGCTGCACTACGACTGGGAACAGCTGCGTGAGTCGATCAAAACCCACGGTCTGCGTAACTCCACGCTATCGGCGCTAATGCCGTCGGAAACGTCATCCCAGATCTCCAACGCCACCAACGGTATCGAACCACCGCGCGGCTACGTCAGCATCAAGGCCTCGAAAGACGGTATTTTGCGTCAGGTCGTGCCGGATTATGAGCATCTGAAAGACGCTTACGAACTGTTGTGGGAGATGCCGAACAACGACGGTTATCTGCAACTGGTGGGTATCATGCAGAAGTTTATCGACCAGTCGATTTCCGCTAATACCAACTACGATCCGTCACGTTTCCCGTCAGGAAAAGTGCCGATGCAGCAACTGCTGAAAGATTTGCTCACCGCGTATAAGTTTGGCGTGAAAACTCTGTACTATCAAAATACCCGCGACGGCGCGGAAGATGCGCAGGACGATTTGGCGCCTTCTATTCAGGACGATGGCTGCGAAAGCGGCGCTTGTAAGATCTGATGAATAGTGCCGGGTAGCGCTATGCTTACCCGGCCTACGATTGTACGGTTTGTAGGCCGGATAAGGCGCTTGCGCCGCCATCCGGCGCTCATCCCATAAAGGATTCACTTCAATGGCATACACTACTTTTTCACAAACGAAAAACGATCAGCTCAAGGAACCCATGTTCTTTGGCCAGCCGGTCAACGTTGCACGCTATGACCAGCAGAAATATGACATCTTCGAAAAACTGATCGAAAAACAGCTCTCTTTCTTCTGGCGTCCGGAAGAGGTCGACGTCTCCCGCGATCGTATCGACTATCAGGCGTTGCCGGAGCACGAAAAACATATCTTCATCAGCAACCTCAAATACCAGACGCTGCTGGATTCCATTCAGGGACGTAGCCCGAACGTCGCCCTGCTGCCGCTCATTTCCATCCCGGAGCTGGAGACGTGGGTAGAGACCTGGGCGTTTTCTGAGACGATTCACTCACGATCCTACACCCACATTATTCGTAACATCGTCAACGATCCGGCGGTCGTGTTTGACGATATCGTGACCAATGAGCAAATTCAGAAGCGCGCCGAAGGTATCTCCGCCTACTACGACGAACTTATTGAGATGACCAGTTACTGGCATCTGCTCGGTGAAGGCACCCATACCGTTAATGGCAAAACGGTTGTCGTGAATCTGCGTGAGCTGAAGAAAAAACTGTATCTGTGCCTGATGAGCGTGAACGCGCTGGAAGCCATCCGCTTCTACGTCAGCTTCGCCTGCTCTTTCGCATTTGCCGAGCGTGAACTGATGGAAGGCAACGCCAAAATTATCCGTCTGATCGCCCGTGACGAAGCGCTGCATCTGACCGGCACGCAACATATGCTGAACCTGTTGCGTAGCGGCGTGGACGACCCGGAGATGGCGGAAATCGCCGAAGAGTGTAAACAGGAATGCTATGACCTGTTCGTGCAGGCGGCGCAGCAGGAAAAAGAGTGGGCGGACTATCTGTTCCGCGACGGTTCGATGATCGGCCTGAATAAAGATATCCTGTGTCAATACGTTGAATATATTACGAATATTCGTATGCAGGCAGTGGGTCTGGATCTGCCGTTCCAGACCCGCTCCAACCCAATCCCGTGGATCAATACCTGGCTGGTGTCCGATAACGTTCAGGTTGCGCCACAGGAAGTGGAAGTTAGTTCTTATCTGGTCGGACAAATCGATTCGGAAGTCGATACCGACGATCTGAGTAATTTCCAGCTCTGATGGGACGCGTCACGCTGCGTATCACTGGCACACAGCTGCTGTGCCAGGATGAACACCCTTCTCTGCTGGCCGCGCTGGAATCGCATAACGTTGAGGTGGAGTATCAGTGCCGCGAAGGATATTGCGGCTCCTGTCGTACCCGGCTGGTTGCCGGTCAGGTTGACTGGATTACGGAACCTTTAGCGTTTATCCAGCCGGGAGAGATTTTGCCCTGCTGCTGCAGGGCAAAAGGCGATATCGAAATCGAGATGTAACTCAGTGCAACTCGCTGGTGGAAACCAACGGCATCACGCCACGTTTTTTCATCTGCACGGCATACAGTGCGCCAGCGAGTACCACCAGCACCGCGCCAGCGACATAAATCATACGATAGCCAACCGACTCAACCATCATTCCCATGATAAAGGCGCCAATCGCCATTCCGGCGTCCATCGCGTTAAAGAACAGTGAATTCGCCACACCGATTTTATGCGGTTCAACCGAGCTGATAATTTGCGTCTGGAAAACCGGCGTGACCGAACCGTAGCCGATACCGATGAGACCGCCGGAAATAATCATCATGATGCTGCCATTGGTGTAGCCCAGCGCCACCAGACCGATGGTAAAAGCCAACAGACATGGATAAACAACATATTTCGGCCCTTTTTTATCACAAATATTCCCGGTGAAGGTACGGCATATCATCAGTAAAATCGCGTAGCACAGCAGGAAATTACTGGCCGCCGCCATTAAATCCAGCTCACGAGCATACAGCGCCAGGAAAGCCGACACGCCGGCATAGGAGAAAGTCATAAAAAAGGTGACCAGCGCAAAAGGCAAGGCGGCGCGGTCAAACATCGCGGAAAAACCCAGATTCGGTTTCGAACCATCGGCATGACGAATTACCGGAGGAACCGTCACAATCAGGGAAAGCACAATCTCTAACGCCGCTACAGCGGAACAAAGCCAGAATGCGGCAGTGAACGCGTCCCAGCGGGCCATATTCAAACCAATCCACGGTCCTACGACCATCGCCAGGCCCATCGCTAAAGAGAAAAAGCTGATGCCCTCTCCACGTCGGGAGGCCGGAATTAACCGCGCTGAAATAGTTCCTTTTACCGTGGTAATAACACCAAACGTAATCCCATGAAGTACGCGGATAAAGAGCAGCGACTCGATAGAATGGCAAACTGGATACAGCGCGGTAATCACCAAAAAAGCCAGAGAAGAGAGCACCAGAATCTTTTTATTCGAATATTTTCCCACCCACTGCCCGGCAAACGGCCGAATAACAATTGCCGCGGCCAGGAAACATGTCACTAGCAATCCTGCCTTATCTGCAGAAGCATGCAGGCGGTCAGCGATATAAATGGGTAATAAAGTTAGCAGTACATAAAAAACAAAAAAGATAATAAAACTTACTATGGTGATTGCCCAAAAATCCTTCGTCCATAATTTTTCTTTCATTCTTAACGACCCATTCAGATGGCGCACGCAGGCAACGCTCAGCTCAACTGAACACCTATCAGGTGCGTCAAAATGTGATGTATTCGATAGAATCGCAGTATAAACAAGTGCACTTTATTAGAAAAATTAATCGTTTTAATTATATTGATTAGGTTTTACTAATGACGCTAACCCAAATCCATGCCCTGCTTGCCGTACTGGAGTACGGCGGATTTACCGAGGCCAGCAAACGGCTATACATGACGCAATCCGCCGTCAGCCAGGCCATCTCCGCGCTTGAGGAGGAGCTCGGCGTTGACATATTGATTCGTGAGCGTCGTAAAGAGATCGAGCTTACCGCCGCCGGTAGCCGCATCGTCAGGCACTTACGCGCGATCCAGCGCGACGTCAACGCGGTAAAAGAGATTGTCGAACAAGAAAAAAAGAACCCGGCCCGTACGCTACGGATTGGCTGTTTTCCCAGCGCCTGCGCCTGCATTTTACCCGGCGTCATTCGCTATTTTGAAAGCCATCATCCAAATGTAAAAATTATCCCCTATGAAGAGAACAGTACGGCTATTATTGATTCGCTGCAGGACGGAAGTATTGATGCCGGTTTCGTTCCTTTTCCGGTCAACGGTATGTATTGCGTCCCCATTTACCGGGATAAATTCACCGTAGTGGTGCCTGAAAATCATCCCCTGGCGGCCAATAGTACAGTAACGGTCGAAGAACTGATGGACGAACCACTTATTGTCAGTAAAGGTCGTTATGAATTAAGTATTATGGCGTTGTTTAAAGAAAAGGGTATTGAACCGATATTTAAATATGAATTTAACCATCCCGATACTGCGCTGAATTTTATTCGCCAGGGATTAGGTATCGCCTTATTGCCAGAATTAACCTTAAAAGCCACGACAGGAAAATTATGCTCCGTGGCGCTGGAACCCACCTTTTATCGACAAATTTCACTGTTAGCAAAAGAACCGCCGGTAGAAGGAAGCCCGCTATTTTTATTACAAAAATGTATGGAAACACTGACCGATGAGGGTTTGCTATAAAACAACACCGCCTGATGACATTGCGTTTATCAGACTTACGCTGGCAAACGTTGCGCCAGGCCGGATGAGGCGTTTATGTCCTCATCCGGCGCTTCACTTCTACTATGGCATACCTTTAGTCATTTTTTTGCAGAAACATGACCGCCTTATCCGGGAAGTCGGTGAACAGCCCGTCGACGCCCGCCTTGTTATACAGGATATCGTATAACTGATTGACGTCTGTGGCATAGTCCGGCAATTGATCGGCACGCACAGTGTAAGGATGCACTACCATCTTATTCTGATGCGCGTCCTGCACCATTCCAGTCAGCTTGATATTCCCTTTCGTCGAACCTTCCGCGACCAACATGTGGTAATCCGGACCAATACCGTCCGCATATTCCGCCACCTGCTTCATAGCGCCCGGCTTAAACATCCAGTCGTAGTTGTAATTTACCCAACGACCGTCCGGCTGTTTCTGCTGGGTTTCATTCCAGTCGGTATACGCAATAAGTTGAACCAGATTGAGATCCATCCCCATTTTGGGTTCCAGTTCATTCTTAATACGTTTCAGCTCAGCGACATCAAAACACTGCAAATAGACATTGTCCTGCTTGCCGATGTAACCATACTTCTTCAGCACTTCCAGCGTTTTCGCGGCAATATCTTTCCCTTCCTGATGATGGAACCACGGTGCTTTAATTTCCGGATAAATACCGATATTTTTACCGGTAGAGTGATTTAATCCCTGAACGAATTCAATTTCCTCTTCAAAGGTATGAATGCGGAAATCAGATTTTCCCATCGGGAAACGGCCCGGATAAGTTTGTACTTTTTTGCCGTTTTCAATATCAAACCCTTCGGTAAACTTCAGGGATTTAATTTCATCCAGCGTAAAATCGATAGCGTAATAGCGCCCATCTTTACGCGCCCGGTCCGGAAAACGATCAGCGACGTCAGTCACCCGGTCAAGGTAGTGGTCATGGAGGACGACCAGATGGTCGTCCTTTGTCATCACTAAATCCTGTTCCAGATAATCTGCCCCTTGCGCATACGCCATCGCTTTCGCCGGTAGCGTATGCTCCGGCAGATAACCGCTGGCGCCACGGTGGGCGATGACGACTTTTTCAGCCGCCACGGCGCCGCTTCCGATGGTCATTCCTGCCAACATCAACGCCACGCTAAGGTTTTTCAGTGTGGTTTTCATGTTATTAGCCTCCGTTGCGTTTTAACTGCAGCTCATCATGATGGCGTTTTTCGCCAATCATCACGACCACCAGCAGGATTACCGCCAGAATGCTACCGCCAATCATCACCATAAAGCCGCCATCCCAACCGAAGAAGTCAACGGTATAACCCACAATGGCGCTTGCAGCGACAGAACCGCCCAGGTAACCAAACAGACCGGTAAAGCCCGCCGCCGTACCCGCCGCTTTTTTCGGCGCCAGCTCCAGCGCGTGCAGACCGATCAACATTACCGGGCCGTAGATCAGGAAGCCGATGATAATCATACAAGCCATATCAACGTTCGGGTTGCCTGCCGGGTTCATCCAGTAAACGATGGTCGCGATAGTGACCAGGGTCATAAAGAATACGCCCGACGCGCCACGGTTGCCGCGGAAGACTTTATCCGACATCCAGCCACACAGCAGCGTGCCTGGAATACCCGCGTATTCATAGAGGAAGTAGGCCCAGGAGGATTTATCGAGTGCGAAATGCTTCACTTCTTTCAGGTAGGTCGGTGACCAGTCGAGGATACCGTAGCGCAGCAGGTAGACGAACACGTTGGCGATAGCGATATACCACAGTAATTTGTTCGGCAGTACGTACTGCATGAAGATCTGCTTCGCAGTCAGCTCTTCTTCCGCTTTTTCGTTGTAGTCATCCGGATAGTCGTTTTTATACTCTTCGATAGGCGGCAGACCGCAGGATTGCGGCGTATCGCGCATCATTGCGAAAGCGAACAGTGCCACCACAATCGCGCCAAAGGCTGGCATATAGAGCGCCGCTTTCCAGTCGTTAAACCACGCCATCCCCAGCAGGAACAGCAGTGGCGGGATCCCGCCGCCGACGTTATGCGCACAGTTCCAGACCGACACAATGCCGCCGCGCTCTTTCTGCGACCACCAGTGAACCATCGTACGTCCGCACGACGGCCACCCCATCCCCTGGAACCAGCCGCAAAGGAACAACAGCACAAACATCACGGCGATGCTGGATGTCGCCCACGGCACAAAGCCCATAAACAACATGACTGCTGCGGCCAGAATCAACCCTGCCGGCAGAAAAACGCGCGGATTCGAGCGATCGGACACCGAACCCATTATAAATTTCGAAAAACCATAAGCGATAGAAATCCCGGACAGCGCAAAGCCCAGATCGCCGCGTGAAAAACCCTGTTCTACCAGGTAGGGCATCGCGAGGGCAAAGTTCTTGCGCACCAGATAATACGCGGCATAGCCAAAGAATATCCCCAGGAAAATCTGCCAGCGTAATCGGCGATAGGTCGGATCAATCTCCGCCGCTGGCAAGCGCGCTTTATGAAGCGCTGGTTTAAAAATACTCAACATATTGTAGCCTCCGTAGCCCGTATTTTATTTAGAGGTAAACACCGCAGTTCGTTCAAACAACCCCGCTGCTCCCAGTGTGGCCGCGATGTTAAGTAAAGATACGTCACGTTAATGTGAATTACAGCACATATTGTTACAGTTTTATGACTAATGTTCAGAAAGGCGCGCGAAATCAAACATTCCATATGATTTGTATGGCTAAATGATAAAAAACGAACTGTAAGGAAAAACAATGAAAACTCGCGACTCGCAAGCAAGTGACGTGATTATCATTGGCGGTGGAGCAACAGGCGCAGGGATCGCCCGCGACTGCGCGCTGCGCGGTTTACGTGTCATTCTGGTGGAGCGGCATGATATAGCGACCGGCGCGACCGGGCGTAACCACGGGCTGCTGCACAGCGGCGCTCGTTATGCGGTTACCGACGCGGAATCCGCGCGCGAGTGCATTAGTGAAAACCAGATTTTAAAACGGATCGCCCGCCATTGCGTCGAACCGACGGATGGTCTGTTTATTACGTTGCCGGAAGATGGTCTTGCGTTTCAGGCCACCTTTATTCGCGCCTGTGAAGCGGCAGGCATTCGCGCTGAAGCCATCGATCCGCAGCAGGCTCGCATCATCGAACCTTCCGTTAACCCTGCGCTCATCGGTGCGGTAAAAGTGCCGGATGGCACCGTAGACCCTTTCCGCCTGACCGCCGCCAATATGCTGGATGCCAGAGAACATGGCGCAATCGTGTTAACGGCGCATGAAGTGACCGGGCTCATTCGTGAAGGCGCAACGGTCTGCGGCGTCCATGTGCGTAACCATCTCACTGGCGAAACCCAGACGCTTCACGCGCCGGTGGTGGTCAATGCGGCTGGTATCTGGGGGCAACGGATCGCCGAATACGCCGACCTGAGTATTCGCATGTTCCCGGCGAAAGGCTCGCTGTTGATCATGGACCATCGGATCAACCAGCATGTCATTAACCGCTGCCGGAAACCATCGGATGCCGACATTCTGGTACCTAGCGATACGATTTCACTGATCGGCACCACCTCTACCCATATTGATTACAATGAGATAGACAGCAACCGCGTCACCGCAGATGAAGTCGATATCCTGCTGCGTGAAGGGGAAAAACTGGCCCCTGTCATGGCGAAGACACGTATTCTGCGCGCGTATTCCGGCGTCCGCCCGCTGGTGGCCAGCGATGACGATCCCAGCGGTCGTAACGTCAGCCGCGGTATTGTGTTGTTCGACCACGCCGAACGCGACGGGCTTGATGGCTTCATTACTATTACCGGCGGGAAGCTAATGACTTATCGCCTGATGGCGGAATGGGCGACCGACGCCGTGTGCCGCAAGTTGGGCAATACTCGCCCCTGCATCACGGCGGATACGCCGTTGCCTGGCTCAAAAGAGTCTACGGAACATACGCTGAAACGCATTATCTCGCTTCCCGCGCCGCTACGCGGATCGGCGGTTTATCGGCATGGCGATCGCACGCCGGGGTGGCTGAGTGAAGGCCGCCAACACCGTAGCCTGGTCTGTGAATGCGAGGCCGTCACGGCGGGGGAAGTGCAGTATGCCGTCGAAAACTTAACCGTGAATAGCCTGCTGGATCTGCGCCGTCGCACCCGCGTAGGGATGGGCACTTGCCAGGGCGAACTGTGCGCCTGCCGCGCGGCCGGGCTATTGCAGCGTTTTAATGTGACGACCGCGGCGCAATCTATTACGCAACTCTCTGAATTTCTGAATGAGCGCTGGAAAGGCGTACAACCTGTCGCCTGGGGAGACGCGCTGCGCGAAAGCGAATTCACGCGCTGGGTTTATCAGGGATTATGCGGTCTGGAGAAGGAGCACCAGGATGAAATTTGATACGGTTATTATGGGCGGCGGTCTCGCCGGTTTGCTATGCGGACTGCAACTCCAGCAGCATGGATTACGCTGCGCCATCGTCACCCGCGGACAAAGCGCGCTGCATTTTTCCTCCGGCTCGCTGGATCTACTTAGCGCCCTGCCCAACGGCCAACCGGTGACCGACATTACCGCCGGGCTTGATGCGCTGCGCCGCCAGGCGCCTGAACATCCTTATTCGCGTTTAGGCGCGCAAAAAGTCCTTACGCTGGCGCAACAGGCGCAAACGCTACTTAACGCCAGCGGCGCGCAGTTATACGGCGACGTACAGCAGGCGCACCAGCGTGTCACGCCGCTTGGCACATTGCGTTCTACCTGGCTTAGCTCGCCGGAAGTACCGGTCTGGCCGTTATCCGCACAGCGAATTTGCGTCGTCGGCGTTAGCGGATTACTGGATTTCCAGGCGCACCTTGCGGCAGCGTCGCTGCGCCAACGCGACCTCAACGTTGAAACCGCAGAAATCGACCTTCCGGAACTGGACGTACTGCGTGATAACCCGACGGAATTTCGCGCGGTCAATATCGCGCGTCTGCTTGATAACGAAGAAAAATGGCAGCTGCTGTACGACGCGCTGTCGCCAATAGCGACAAACTGCGACATGATCATCATGCCCGCCTGTTTCGGGCTGGCGAACGATACGCTGTGGCGCTGGCTTAACGAACGTCTGCCCTGCGCGCTCACGCTGCTGCCGACGCTGCCGCCATCGGTGCTCGGTATTCGTCTGCACAATCAACTCCAGCGCCAGTTTGTCCGTCAGGGCGGCATCTGGATGCCGGGCGATGAAGTGAAGAAAGTCACCTGCCGTCGCGGTACCGTGAGCGAAATATGGACCCGCAACCATGCCGATATCCCACTGCGCCCGCGTTTTGCCGTACTTGCCAGCGGTAGCTTCTTTAGTAGCGGGCTGGTTGCCGAGCGCGAAGGGATCCGCGAACCTATTTTAGGGCTCGACGTACAGCAAACGGCCACCCGCGCCGAATGGTATCAACAACATTTCTTCGACCCACAGCCCTGGCAGCAGTTTGGCGTCGTGACGGATGACGCTTTCCGCCCCTCCCTTGCGGGCAACACGGTAGAAAATCTGTATGCAATAGGTTCTGTGCTGGCGGGATTCGATCCTATAGCTGAGGGATGCGGCGGCGGCGTCTGCGCAGTCAGCGCCCTCCAGGCCGCGCACCATATCGCTGAGCGTGCAGGAGAACAGCAATGAGCGACACACGTTTTGAAAGTTGTATTAAATGTACGGTGTGCACCACCGCGTGCCCGGTCAGCCGCGTTAATCCTGGCTACCCTGGCCCTAAACAGGCCGGACCGGATGGCGAACGCCTGCGTCTGAAAGACGGCGCGCTGTATGATGAGGCGCTGAAATATTGCATTAACTGCAAACGGTGTGAGGTCGCCTGTCCGTCGGACGTGAAGATTGGCGATATCATCCAGCGCGCCCGCGCGAAATACGATACGACGCGCCCGTCATTGCGTAACTTTATTCTCAGCCATACCGATCTGATGGGCAGCGTTTCAACGCCGTTCGCGCCGGTGGTCAATACCGCCACCGCATTAAAGCCAGTGCGCCAGTTGCTTGATTACGCGCTCAAAATCGATCATCGCCGCACCTTACCAAAATACTCTTTCGGCACCTTCCGCCGCTGGTATCGTAGCGTGGCGGCGCAGCAGGCTAAATACAAAGATCAGGTCGCCTTTTTCCATGGCTGTTTTGTGAATTACAACCATCCGCAGCTCGGAAAAGATCTGATTAAGGTGCTGAACGCAATGGGTACTGGCGTACAGTTACTGAGTAAAGAGAAGTGTTGCGGCGTACCGCTGATCGCTAACGGTTTTACGGATAAAGCTCGCAAACAGGCTATCAGCAATGTGGAGTCGCTACGAGAGGCGATTGCCGTCAAAGGTATTCCGGTCATCGCCACGTCATCCACCTGTACGTTTGCGTTGCGCGATGAATATCCTGAAGTGCTGGACGTGGACAACGCCGGGCTGCGCGAACATATCGAGCTGGCCACCCGCTGGCTATGGCGCAAACTGGATGCCGGGAAAACGCTGCCGCTTAATCCTTTGCCGCTGAAAGTGGTCTACCATACGCCGTGTCATATGGAAAAAATGGGCTGGACGCTTTACACGCTTGAACTGTTGCGGCAAATTCCGGGGCTTGAATTGACGGTACTTGATTCACAGTGCTGCGGCATTGCCGGTACGTATGGATTTAAAAAGGAAAACTATCCGACATCACAGTCCATCGGCGCGCCGCTGTTCCGCCAGATTGAAGAGAGCGGCGCCGACATTGTCGTCACCGATTGTGAAACCTGTAAGTGGCAAATTGAGATGTCTACAAGCAAACGCTGCGAATACCCCATTACGCTACTGGCGAAAGCGCTGGGCTAAGTAAAAAGCGCCGGAGCCCCTCCGGCGCCATTACTCTACTCACCAGGGCCGATTTTCCATCAGACATATACCCTTCATACTTCAAGTTGCTTATGTGTTGGCTACGGATTATTTTGGGTATAAACGCGGATGTCTCTTTGCAATAACCTGCCCTATTTGGTTAACCATGACCGCTAACCCACGGTGGCATGACAGATAACGACGTTACTGTTTATAGAGCAATATCTCTTGTATCGCCGCGTTACCAGCCTCCTTTAAAGAGGGGGATAACTGAATATCTCCAATAATAATTGAGTGTTATGTGAATAATAATAAAATCAGGTCTATGCCTGATTTAATATATCTCCCACTAACAATAATATTTTTACAAATAATTATACATGACATCATATTCGTTACTTTCACCTACCAGGAAACAGAGCAAAATGAATATATGTGTAAATTCACTTTACCGATTGAGCACACCGCAATTTCACAGTTTATATTCAGAAGAGGTGAGCGATGAGGCGCTTGCGTTGTTGTTTAGCGCCGTAGAGAACGGTGATCAGAATTGTATTGATCTGTTATGCAATCTTGCGTTACGCAATGATAACCTGGGACATAGAGTTGAGAAATTTCTTTTTGATCTCTTTAGCGGAAAAAGATCGGGATCACCAGACATAGACAAAAAAATCAATCAGGCTTGCCTTGTATTACATCAAATCGCCAATAACGATATAACAAAAGATAATACTGAGTGGAAAAAGCTACATGCCCCTTCCAGATTACTTTATATGGCCGGTTCCGCGACAACCGACCTTTCTAAAAAAATAGGAATAGCACATAAAATTATGGGCGACCAGTTCGCTCAGACAGATCAAGAACAGGTAGGAGTTGAAAATCTTTGGTGTAGTGCGCGAATGTTGTCGTCAGATGAGCTAGCAGCCGCAACGCTAGGTCTGGTTCAAGAATCACCTCTTCTCTCGGTAAACTATCCTATTGGGCTTATTCATCCTACCACCAAAGAAAATATATTACGCACTCAGCTACTTGAAAAGATGGCTCAATCAGGATTATCTGAAAATGAAGTCTTTCTGATAAATACAGGAGATCACTGGCTTATCTGTTTATTTTATAAACTTGCAGAAAAAATAAAATGCCTTATATTTAATACTTATCATGATTTAAATGAAAATACTAAGCAAGAGATTATAGAAGCAGCAAAAATTGCAGGCATATCAGAAAACGAAGATATTGATTTTATTGAAACCAATTTACAAAATAATGTACCCAACGGCTGTGGTCTATTTTGTTACCATACAATTCAACTCTTATCGAATGCAGGACAAAACGATCCTGCTACCACACTACGAGAATTTGCGGAAAATTTCTTAACGCTTTCAGTAGAGGAACAAACACTATTTAACACCCAAACCCGGCGACAAATATATGAATACAGTCTCCAGTAATGGCGAGTACTTATCCTGAAATGATGCTCTGCCAAGAATTTATAAGTATATAAGGATGGGAAGGCCAAGCCTTCCCACTAAAAGTTCTATGCCGTCAATGATTCAACCACGTCTATCCAGCCATGCTCGCTGGTAATGTCCTCGCCATTAAGCCAGCGGCGCAGCATATTTAGCGCCATCATCGCGCAGACCTCCTGACGTATTGCCAGGCTATACCGATTGGCGCTAAAACGTACGCGTAAGGCATACGTGCCATCCGGCATTTTTCTCAATAACTACGTTTTGCCGTGCTTACTGACTGAACAGATTTAAACATCGCCAACCTGCTGTCCAGCGCCTCGGTGTAGAGCATCGTATCTACCCCGACCGCGACAAAATTCGCGCCCCACGCCAGACATTTCTGCGCCATTGCCGGATCGACCGCCAAAAAACCCGCCGCTTTTCCGGCGGCGCGAATACGATAAATACACGATTCAATGATTCGCTGCACTTCCGGGTGTCCGGCATTATCGGGGTAACCCAATGAAGCAGAGAGATCTGCCGGACCGATAAAGACGCCATCAATGCCTTCAACCTCCAGAATCGCGTCAAGGTTTTCCAGCGCCACTTTGCTTTCAACCTGCACCAACAGGCAGAGCGACTCATTGGCCTGTGCCATATAGTTGTCGATTCTCCCCCAGCGCGCCGCACGCGCCACGCTCGCGCCAACGCCTCGTTGCCCCAACGGCGGGTATCGGGTAGCGGAAACGACCTGGCGCGCCTGTTCTGCGGTGTCAACCATCGGGATCAGTAGCGTTTGCGCCCCGATGTCCAGTACCTGTTTAATGAGCGCTTTACTTCCCTCGATCGGGCGAATCACCGGCTGGCTGGCGTATGGGGCGATGGCCTGTAACTGATGATACAAGTCCTGCACCGTATTAGGCGCGTGCTCGCCATCTATTAACAACCAGTCATAACCCGACGTCGCCGCAATCTCCGCCATATAAGAGGTGGTTGAACTGAGCCACAAACCAATTTGCGTATCCCTTTTACGTAATCCTTCTTTAAAAGGATTTGATAACAATGCGTTCATAGCGATCCTTACAACGTAGATAAGATTAATGATGCGCAGCGCCGGATTGCGCCACCGGACGATTAACGCTCAGCGTGAAGATAATTAATGAGCCAATGATGGCGACTCCGGCCAGCGTCAGCAGGCCCGCCGCATCGCTGGCAAACAACGTTTCCGCTTTTACGCGCAGAATTGGGGCAATAAAACCGCCCACAGCGCCAAACAGATTAACGAAACCAATTCCTGCCGCCAGAGCCGTACCGGAAAGTAGCTGCGTTGGCATGGTCCAGAATACGGGCTGAACGGCAATAAATCCTACTGCTGCAACACAGAGCGCCAGAATAGCGAGCACCGGAGAAACCAGACCTGACAGGCCAATGCCAATGCCCGCAGCCAGTAGCGTCACTGCCGCAACGTTACGGCGATCGCCGGTACGGTCGGAGTAGCGAGGAATAAGCCATGTGCCAAGCAAAGCCGCCACCCAGGGAACCGCTGTTACCACCGAAGCGGTAAAGCCCACTTTAGTGCCCAATAGCGCGGCAACCTGGGTCGGCAGGAAAAAGATGAGTCCGTATACCGCCACCTGAATCGTCAGATAAATAATAGCCAGTTGCCAGACGCGTCCATTACGCAGCGCATCCGCAAGCCTTGACGTGACCTTTTTCTCTTCTTCGCTCGCCAGTTGCCTGATAAGCGCGTTCTTTTCTTCCAGGCTAAGAAAACGCGCCTGCTGCGGAGTGTCATCAAGCCAGAAAAAGGTGAATATCCCTGCGCCAATCGCCAGTAGGCCTTCGATAACGAACATCCAGAACCATCCCGGGTGCCCCATAAAACCATGCATCTCCAGCAGAGCGCCGGAGAGCGGCGAACCCAACGTTAACGCCAGCGGCGCGCCCATATAAAATAGCCCCATAATGCTGGCACGGTTACGCTGCGGGAACCATTGTGAAGTTAGATAGATCATGCCGGGGAAAAATCCAGCCTCCGCCGCGCCCAATAGCGTGCGGATTATCAGAAATTTTGCTTCACTATCCGCCCAGGCCATCGCAGCAGAGAGAAAGCCCCACAGCAGGGTAGTCGTGCCGATCCAGGTTCTTGCGCCAAATTTGCGCATCAGCAGGTTAGCCGGTACGCCAAGGAAAGCGTAAACCACAAAGAAAATACCGGCCCCTAGCGCGTAGGCTTCATTACTTAGCCCGGTATCTATCTGATAGGTCTCTTTGGCAAAACCAATATTTGAACGATCCAGAAACGCCAGTACGTACAGCGCCAACATAAAAGGAATTAAACGTGCGCGGTTTTTCTTCACTACGCCGTCAAGTAAAGTGATGCTCATAGCAATATCCTCAACAGGATGAGGGCGTTGCCGTACAAAGGCAACGCACGAGTTATTAGTGGCTATAAGGGCGTTTCAAGTGACAGTCACGGTTAAGCTCGACGCCGAAGCCCGGCTTATCCAGCACTGATTTATGGATGCGTCCATTCACCGGCACCGGCTCATCCAGGAGAATCGGGTCAAATTGCGGACGCAGGGTGGAGCAGTCCGGGCTGGTCATCAGGAACTCGCTGAAAGGGGTATTAGTGAAAGTAATAACTGCATGGTGCGAATAGACAGACGAACCGTGCGGCACCACCAGTTGCCCGCGCGATTTGGCAAGCGCGGCGATCTCAACCAGCGTGGTTAATCCGCCGCACCAGCCAACATCCGGCTGCATAATATCAATGCCGGTTTCTGCCAGAGTGCGGAAGGATTGCAGCGTACCATGGTGTTCGCCGCTGGTAACCATCATCCCTGCAGGCGCGTTGCGTTTTAATTCGCGATAGCCTTCATACTGCTGCGGCGGCAGACACTCTTCAATCCATTTGAGATTAAATGGCGCACAGGCGTGAGCCAGTTTAGTCGCATAGTTCACATCCTGACTCATCCAGCAGTCGAGCATCAGCCAGAAATCCGGCCCGCACTTTTCACGCATATCCGCCACCATCGCGGCATCTTTACGGATCCCCGCATCACCATCGTGCGGTCCCCAGTGAGTCGGCATTTTACCGCCGATAAAGCCCATTTCTTTAGCCAGATCCGGGCGTGCGCCGGTGGCGTAAAACTGAATTTCATCGCGTACCGCTCCGCCCAGCAATTTATAAACCGGCAGCCCAACCACCTTGCCAAACAGATCCCACAGCGCCAGATCCACACAGGAAATCGTGTTCATCACCAGACCGCCGGAACCGGAGTAGTACATGGTCGCGCCGAGCATCTGATCGTGAATAAGTTTGATATCGCTTACGCATTTGCCTTCAATAAACCGGTTAAGATGTTTTTCTACGATAAAACAGCCCATCTCCCCTGCTGTCGAAACGGCGAACCCCGTCTGCCCATTTTCCGCCTCTACTTCGACAATCAGCGTCCCTAACACGTTGATCCCAAAAGACTGACGAGACTGCTCATAGTCGCGATATTTGCTCATGGGAGTGGCGATATGGTCATCAATCCAGTGATTTCCTCCCTGGTCGTGATAATCCCCGCCGCCAGCCCCTTTCTCTGCGGTAGCGCCCCCAATAAACCAGGCTCGAACGTGTTTAATTTTAGGAAGAGTCATAATATTCTCCATTTTAAGATGCGAGTGAGTCGAAGGGACTTTTCCATCCCAACAGGCGTGAAATATCTTTGGCACAGGCAATAGCTTTACCGGCCAAATAATCAAGATTCTCTTCGTTGATTTGCAGGCGCGTGCCGACCAGTGAAATTGCCGCGGTCAGTTCGTTTCTGGCATTAAATACCGGTGCGGCAACGCAGCGGACATCCGGATAATCCTCCCCGTTATCAAAGCTCCATCCACGCTGGCGAATGCGTTCCAGCTCATCATTCAATTGTTGCGGCTCGGTGATGGTGGTCAGCGTGGCTCGCTCCCATACCATTTTTTCAATAATGGCTTTGCGTACGGCGGCCGGCTGCCATGCCAGCAGGCATTTGCCGATGCCGGAACGATAAAGAGAGAGGCTTTTCCCCTCATGCGAGCGCACGCTGATAGTGGATGAGGATTCCACTTTCAGTATGTAATACGCATTTTCGTGGTCGATGATCCCCAAGTGACACAGCAGCCCGATTTCATCCATCAGTTGTGTTAGACGAGGACGCGCCAGCTCCCTCAGATCCATCTTGCTGAGCGCATGACCCGACAATTCAACGAGCTTAGTCCACAGGCAGTAGTTCTCCTGATGATCGAGGCTAATAAATCGCTGACGTTTTAATTCATTCAACAGCAGGTACGCGGTGCTTTTTGGAATACGCAACGTTTCAATAATGATTGCCGCGCTGCATGGGCCAATACGCGCGATCAAATTGAGGATGTCGATTGCGCGAGTAAGAGCCGGGACTTTACTTGATTCCAACATATTGGACTCCAGTCTGAGACACTGGAATCAGTGTGAAAGGTCAGTAGGGAAAAAATTGTGAAGCGCGTCAAAGCTTATCCGCCTTCCAACGGAGTGGAAGGGTTAACCATATAAATGTGAATTAACGCACGTATTACTTTGTATTCAGTACAATTGGCTGGACAAAAAAGCAGATAATATTGCCGGATAATGGCATAGCGGCCTTATCCGGCTCACGATGTCGTTCCCATCGCAGATAAGAGAAAGGGATTATGATGTCAATGATTCAACCACGTCTATCCAGCCATGCTCGCTGGTAATGTCCTCGCCATTAAGCCAACGGCGCAGCATATTTAGCGCCATCATCGCGCAGACCTCCTGACGTATTGCCAGACTATACCGATTGGCGCTAAAACGCACGCGTAAGGCATACGTGCCATCCGGCGTCGCCAGCGCGAAATTAAGATGTTCGTTTTCCAGCCCCGACACGGCCAGCGCCAGACCGGCATAATGATTGCTGCGCCGTTCTGTCGTCCAGTGTGCCGTTTGCGCCAGCGTCTCTTCCTGAGAAGGAACGACTTCGCTGGCAAGAACCGGCGCCCCGGCACGGGAAAGCTGTAGCGCCAGTAAACCGCTGGTGTATTGCTCGCTCAACGTCAGACTCAACTGCCTTTCCTGCAGGCGGCGGGCTATTTGCGCCGGCAGATTTTCCGTACCTTCAAAAATCAGGTTCTGTCCGGCGACCCGTTTGACCTCTGGCCATAACGCCAGCATCGCCTCCCGTTGCGTCGCCGGGCCGGTCAATTTCAGTTCAATGATCGGCATTGATGAGCGATACCCCATCGTCACGCCGGGCGGCAACGGCAGTGAATCGAGACGCTGCGCGAGGTCACTTTCTGAACGTCCAAAAGTCGTTAACCGCAGGCAAAGCGGCGGCTCCGGCAGCGAAAAACGCGCGCGTAACCGCGGTAAGATTTCCTTCTCCACCATAACCTTAAATTCCGACGGTACGCCGGGGGTGAAAAACATCAGGCAGCGGTTGAGCTGTAGCGCAAATCCACAGGCAGTGCCGACCGGATTATTAATAAACTCCGCGCTGGCAGGCAGTTCCGCCTGTTTACGGTTGCTCGGCGCCATCACGCGACCACGCTGCTGAAAGTAACGTTCCATTTCGGTCAGCCACGCCTGGTGCAGTACTAATCCTTCGCCTTTTGCCGTTGCCGCGGCGAGCGCGCTTAAATCATCGCTGGTCGGCCCTAACCCGCCATTAACAATCAAAACATCAGCATGTTGACTGCGTTCACGCAAGATAGCGACCAGACTGTCCAGATTATCGCCTACCGTATTTCGCCGTGATAACGGAACGCCCTGATGAAAGAAAAAATCAGCCAGCCAGGCGGCATTGGTGTCAACGATTTGTCCGTGCAACACCTCATCCCCGGTGGATAGCATTTCCACATTTAGCATTGTGTTCTCCTGCTTTTATGATGAAAACACTATAACGCAAAGACGAATATGACGTGGAAAGAAGAATGACGGGAAAAGGAGGAATATGGCGCGACGATTGCCGCGCCGTTAGCATCAAAAACTGGCGTTTACGCCAACATAAGGGCCGTCAGCAATCGCATTGTCGCGGTTGCCGTCTTTACCCGCCAGGTTCAGGTAACGATAACCGGCTTCAATGCTCAGCGGGCGCATAATGGTGAAACGCGCGCCTGCATTCGCTTCTTCATAACTTTCGATACCGCTGGACAGCGAATCTGGTGAATAATAATACTCGCCGAACAGACGGAAGCTGTTGCCGATTTTCCATTGTAACCCACCGCCGACAGCCGCCGCATAGCCTTCATCGCTGTCTTTCGGATTGGTATAAATACCTTTACCGCCTACCGTCGCCAGCAGCGGTCCCACCGGAATGTTCAGCCCCAGACCCACGCCCGCAGCGTCGCCATCATCATCGTTGTGCATCCAGTTGCCGCTTAGCGCCAGTCCCGTCGATTCCGTACCAAAACCCACGCCAATGTTGGTGTAATCTTCGCCCGCCTGGCCGCTAATACTGATGGCCTGCGCCGATGCAGAAACGAACAGCATTCCGGCAAAACCTAATAATATGCTTTTTTTCATTTTTACCCTTTCCAGCAAGCACATAAAGAAAAACTCCCCAAAACGGCAGAATTGTACTGCCAGACGCTGAGGAATCAATGCACTAAGAAACCATTCCAAAAACATATTGTAACGAAATACTACTTTCGCCGTGACGCATCATTGCGCCATCACATGGCGACGCCTGCATCAACAAAATTAACAAAAAACGCAGTCTGCGTTATCGCTTCCATTTTTCACAAAGAATTTCGCAGAATGATTTGTTAAGCTGATGGCCTGGTGGTTTAAGGAAGCGACTTATGCGTCAACGAACTATAGTTTGCCCATTAATTCAAAATGATGGCTGTTATCTGCTGTGCAAAATGGCCGACAACCGCGGCGTCTTTCCCGGTCAGTGGGCGCTGTCGGGCGGCGGGGTCGAGCCAGGCGAACGTATTGAAGAGGCGCTGCGTCGGGAGATTCGGGAGGAACTCGGCGAACAACTGATTCTGAGCGATATTACGCCGTGGACCTTTCGCGACGATATCCGCGTTAAAACGTACGCTGATGGCAGACAAGAAGAGATTTATATGATTTATCTCATCTTCGACTGTGTTTCCGCTAACCGCGATATATGTATTAACGACGAATTTCAGGACTACGCCTGGGTCAAGCCAGAAGAACTGGCGCTGTATGATTTGAATGTAGCGACACGCCACACATTAGCATTGAAAGGGTTATTATAATAACGACAGCCGCTTCAGGCTGTCTTTACGCTTTTAACATGCGGCTAGCCGGGAACAAATTCACCGTCTAAAAAGAGTTTTCCGTTTTCCGCATACATAACGAGCGCATTAAGATAGTCCGGATCAAACTTCACGCCGCGCTTATTTTTTGCAATATACGTCAAACAATGATTATGGGTAAAAATGACTATATTTTTATTCTGCGACTTTTTCAGTAACGTATTGATTGAAGCATAAATACCGCTGCCGCAATCCATCATTTTTTTATCCGCCGTAAGCGACCTGCCTGCGGAAAACCAGGTTGCCGACTGGATGGTGCGCACCGTATTACTGGAATAGAGATTGTAATTTTGTATATCGGCACTGAAGGCTTTACCCAGCGCTCTGGCATCTTGCGCACCGTTGACCGTAATCCCCGTGCTGTCTGACAGGCAGGTATTATCGGAACGATCGCACCGCTCGGCATGGCGGAATAACACGACTACCGGATGCTGCTTCGCCAGCGCCGCCAGCGCCTTACCGTTAATCTGCGGTAGACCGTTACCGCTCCAGGCATGTTGTGAGGCCAACCCAGCGATAATAACCAACGCCCCCGCCAGAATCGCGAAATAGCGTTTGTTTTTAATAAAGCGTAGGGTAAATGCCAGCACATTAACCTCTCAGGCAGACAGTGCAGCTAACTTAATAGCAATACGATTAAAATGAAATTCCGCGACGGAAGACCAGAAACATAAAAACAGCTTTTGGGCATGCATAAAATGCCTTAAACTTTCGGCGAAAGCAAAGCATAATTCCGTTAAAATTATCTTTTTACTTCACCTTAATTTCTTAATGTTAATTTAATCTTCATCCAGTAGGGTTCAGCTAAATGCGTTAAAAAATAAGCCCTTTTCTATTGCCGAAATATTTGAAAAGCGGCTTTCAATGGCTGAAGGAAAAATGATGTCGGACTTTTTGCCTTTCTCCCGTCCGGCGATGGGCGCGGAAGAGCTCGCTGCCGTTAAGACCGTACTGGACTCAGGTTGGATAACAACCGGCCCGAAAAATCAGGAACTGGAAGCGGCGTTTTGTCGGCTAACAGGCAATCAATATGCCGTTGCCGTCAGTTCAGCCACTGCCGGTATGCACATCGCGTTGATGGCGCTGGGTATTGGTGAAGGCGACGAGGTCATTACACCGTCAATGACGTGGGTTTCTACGCTAAATATGATCGTTTTACTCGGCGCGACCCCCGTCATGGTCGATGTCGATCGCGATACGCTGATGGTCACGCCTGAACATATCGAAGCCGCGATTACGCCACAAACCAAAGCAATTATCCCCGTCCACTACGCTGGCGCGCCCGCCGATCTGGACGCTATTTACGCTCTTGGCGCGCGTTATGGCATTCCGGTGATTGAAGACGCGGCGCACGCGACAGGAACCAGCTACAAAGGTCGCCACATTGGCGCCCGGGGCACCGCGATTTTCTCCTTCCACGCCATTAAGAACATTACCTGCGCTGAAGGCGGTATCGTCGTCACGGATAACCCGCAATTCGCCGATAAACTGCGCAGTCTCAAGTTTCACGGGCTTGGCGTTGATGCCTGGGATCGACAGAGCGGAGGACGCGCGCCACAAGCGGAAGTCCTGGCGCCGGGCTACAAATATAATTTGCCCGACTTCAACGCCGCTATCGCGCTTGCCCAGTTACAGAAACTGGATGCGCTTAACGCTCGCCGCGCCGCCATCGCAGCGCAGTACCATCAGGCAATGGCAGACCTTCCTTTTCAGCCTCTGAGCCTTCCGCCGTGGGAGCATATTCACGCCTGGCATTTATTCATTATCCGGGTCGATGAAGCCCGCTGCGGTATTACCCGGGATGCTCTGATGGCATCGCTGAAAACGAAAGGCATCGGCACAGGGCTGCATTTCCGCGCCGCGCATACGCAAAAATATTATCGCGAACGTTTCCCAACGCTCACGCTGCCTGACACCGAGTGGAACAGCGAGCGGATCTGCTCACTGCCGCTCTTCCCGGACATGACCGAGAGTGACTTTGATCGGGTCATTACCGCCCTTCATCAGATAGCAGGACAATAAGCATGTTTGACGCCGCCCCCATAAAAAAAGTCTCGGTGGTTATTCCTGTCTATAACGAACAGGAAAGCCTGCCGGAATTGATAAGACGCACCACCACCGCCTGCGAGAGTCTGGGCAAAGCGTGGGAGATTTTATTGATAGATGATGGTAGCAGCGATAGCTCGGCGGAGCTGATGGTTAAGGCGTCCCAGGAGGCCGATAGCCATATCATCTCTATTTTACTCAACCGTAACTACGGTCAACATGCAGCGATTATGGCGGGGTTTAGCCATGTAAGCGGCGATCTCATCATTACGCTGGATGCCGATCTGCAAAACCCGCCGGAAGAGATCCCGCGCCTGGTGGCGAAAGCCGATGAAGGGTTCGATGTGGTAGGCACCGTGCGACAGAACCGACAGGACAGCCTGTTTCGCAAATCGGCGTCAAAAATCATTAATCTGCTGATCCAGCGCACAACGGGCAAAGCGATGGGCGATTACGGCTGCATGTTACGCGCCTATCGCCGCCCTATTATCGATACCATGTTGCGCTGCCATGAACGCAGCACCTTTATCCCTATTCTGGCCAACATTTTCGCTCGTCGGGCTACCGAAATCCCGGTGCATCACGCTGAACGTGAATTTGGCGACTCTAAATACAGTTTTATGCGTCTCATTAACCTGATGTATGACCTGGTGACCTGCCTGACGACGACGCCTCTGCGCCTGTTGAGTCTGCTGGGCAGTGTTATCGCCATCGGCGGGTTTAGCCTGTCGGTATTGCTTATTGTACTTCGCCTGGCACTGGGACCGCAGTGGGCGGCGGAAGGCGTATTTATGCTCTTTGCCGTTCTGTTTACCTTCATCGGCGCGCAATTCATCGGTATGGGACTGCTGGGCGAATACATCGGTCGCATTTATAACGATGTCCGCGCCCGCCCCCGCTATTTTGTTCAACAAGTTATCTACCCGGAAAGCACGTCGTTTACTGAGGAAAGTCACCAATGAAAGCCGTTATTTTTGCCTATCACGATATGGGATGTCAGGGCGTGCAGGCCGTACTGGATGCAGGATATGAGATTGCCGCAATTTTCACTCATGCCGACAATCCTGCGGAAAACACCTTTTTTGGCTCCGTCTCCCGGCTGGCGGCAGGATTAGGGATTCCGGTTTATGCGCCGGATAACGTAAACCATCCTATCTGGGTCGACCGCATCGCTGAACTTGCGCCAGATATTATTTTTTCGTTCTATTACCGCAACCTGTTAAGCGAAGAAATTCTGCACCTCGCCCCGGCTGGCGCGTTCAATCTGCACGGTTCTCTATTGCCAGCCTATCGTGGCCGTGCGCCGCTAAACTGGGTTCTGGTTAACGGCGAAAGCGAAACGGGCGTAACGCTGCATCGTATGGTCAAACGTGCCGACGCCGGAGAGATTGTCGCCAGTCAACGCGTCGCTATTGCGCAGGACGATGTTGCGCTTACCCTGCATCATAAGCTATGTCAGGCCGCGCGCCAGTTACTTAATAGCATCCTGCCCACCATGAAATGCGGCAATATACCTTCTGTTCCTCAGCGTGAGTCTGACGCTACGTATTATGGTCGCCGCAGGCCGGAAGATGGCCTTATCGACTGGCACAAACCGGTTTCCACGGTGCATAACCTGGTGCGGGCGGTAGCCGCCCCCTGGCCCGGCGCGTTCAGCTATAACGGCTCGCAAAAATTCACTATCTGGTCTTCCCGAATTTGTCCGGATGCGCAAGGCGCGCTTCCCGGCTCGGTAATTTCGGTCTCTCCGCTGCGGGTCGCCTGCGCCGATGGCGCGCTGGAGATTATTACCGGCCAGGCCGGAGACGGCATTACTGTACAGGGCTCGCAGCTTGCACAGACGCTTGGTCTGGTGGCGGGCGCGTGTTTGAACCGTCCACCAGCGACCAGCGGTAAACGTCGCATTCGCGTTCTCATCCTCGGCGTCAACGGTTTTATCGGCAATCATTTGACCGAACGGTTACTGGATGAAGAGAATTACGAGGTCTACGGTATGGATATCGGCAGCAACGCCATTAGCCGATTCCTGCTCCACCCTCGCTTTCATTTCGTGGAGGGAGATATCAGCATCCACTCAGAATGGATCGAATATCATGTCAAAAAATGCGATGTCGTACTGCCGCTGGTAGCAATTGCAACCCCGATTGAATACACCCGCAACCCGCTGCGCGTCTTTGAACTTGATTTTGAAGAAAACCTGCGGATTATCCGTTATTGCGTGAAATACCGTAAACGCGTGGTTTTCCCGTCTACCTCTGAAGTGTACGGCATGTGTACGGACGCCTCTTTTGACGAAGACAAATCGAATCTGATCGTCGGGCCGGTGAATAAGCCGCGCTGGATTTACTCCGTTTCCAAACAGCTTCTCGACCGGGTGATTTGGGCTTATGGCGAAAAAGAGGGATTGCGCTTCACGCTTTTCCGTCCCTTTAACTGGATGGGGCCGCGGCTGGATAGCCTGAACGCGGCGCGTATCGGCAGTTCACGCGCGATAACGCAGTTGATTCTGAACCTGGTAGAAGGGACGCCGATCAAGCTTATCGACGGCGGTCAGCAGAAGCGCTGTTTCACCGATATTCGTGACGGGATCGAAGCATTATTCCGCATTATTGTGAATGAGGGCGATCGGTGCGATGGCAAAATCATTAATATCGGCAACCCTGACAACGAAGCCAGTATTCAGGAACTGGCGACGCTGTTGCTCGACAGTTTTGATAAGCATCCGCTGCGCTGCCATTTCCCACCATTTGCCGGTTTCCAGGTCGTCGAAAGCCGTAGTTATTACGGCAAGGGTTATCAGGATGTCGCACACCGGAAACCCAGTATCGACAATGCCAGGCGCTGTCTGGACTGGGAGCCGTCTATTGCGATGCGTGATACGGTTGAAGAAACGCTGGACTTCTTTCTGCGTAGCGTCGATATCGCGGAACGCGCATCATGACGAAAGTCGGTTTACGCATTGACGTTGATACCTTGCGAGGAACGCGTGAAGGTGTTCCCCGGCTGCTGGCGACATTGCATCGCCACGGCGTTCAGGCCAGCTTTTTCTTCAGCGTCGGGCCGGACAATATGGGACGCCATCTTTGGCGTCTGATAAAACCGCGATTTTTATGGAAAATGCTACGTTCAAACGCCGCCTCGCTCTACGGTTGGGATATCCTGCTGGCCGGCACCGCCTGGCCGGGAAAAAATATCGGCAACGCTAATGCCGGGATTATTCGTGAAACGGCAACATACCATGAGACGGGACTACATGCCTGGGATCACCATGCGTGGCAGACTCACAGCGGCCACTGGAGTATCCGCCAGCTTGAAGAAGATATTGCGCGCGGCATAACGGCGCTTGAGGCCATTATCGGAAAACCCGTCACCTGCTCAGCCGCGGCCGGCTGGCGAGCGGATGGGCGCGTTGTTCGTGCGAAAGAACCGTTCAACCTGAGGTATAACAGCGATTGCCGTGGAACCACCTTATTCCGTCCGCTACTGATGCCGGGCCAGACAGGGACGCCGCAAATCCCGGTCACCTTACCCACGTGGGATGAGGTTATCGGCCCCGCCGTTCAGGCGCAGTCGTTCAATACCTGGATTATTTCCCGTATGTTGCAGGACAAAGGCACGCCGGTATATACCATCCATGCGGAAGTCGAAGGTATTGTCCATCAGCCGCTGTTTGAAGATTTGCTCGTTCGTGCACGCGATGCGGGGATCACCTTTTGTCCTCTGGGCGAACTGCTGCCGGCATCGCCTGAGTCTCTGCCGTTGGGGCAAATTGTACGTGGACACATCCCTGGCCGTGAAGGTTGGCTGGGGTGTCAACAGGCAGTGAGCGCCTCATGATGAAATCGATACGCTATTATCTGGCTTTCGCCGCGTTTATCGCGCTCTACTATGTTATTCCTGTCAACAGCCGCCTGCTCTGGCAGCCGGATGAAACGCGCTATGCCGAAATAAGTCGGGAGATGCTGGCGTCTGGCGACTGGATCGTGCCGCATTTTCTGGGATTACGTTATTTTGAAAAACCGATAGCCGGTTACTGGATAAACAGTCTGGGTCAGTGGCTTTTTGGCGCTACCAATTTTGGCGTGCGGGCCGGCGCTATTTTAACGACATTGCTGGCCGCAGCGCTGGTGGCGTGGCTGACGTTCCGCTTATGGCGGGATAAACGTACCGCGTTGCTCGCCTCCGTGATCTTTCTCTCCCTCTTTGCCGTTTACAGTATCGGGACGTATGCGGTACTCGACCCGATGATCGCGCTTTGGCTTACGGCCGGGATGTGTTGTTTCTGGCAGGGGATGCAGGCCACGACCCGAACGGGCAAGATTGGGATGTTTTTGCTACTGGGCGCAACCTGCGGTCTGGGTGTATTAACTAAAGGGTTCCTCGCCCTGGCCGTACCGGTGGTGAGCGTGCTGCCGTGGGTTATTGTTCAGAAACGCTGGAAGGACTTTTTGCTTTACGGCTGGCTGGCGGTCTTGAGCTGCTTTGTGGTTGTCCTTCCCTGGGCGATCGCCATTGCGCGACGCGAAGCCGATTTCTGGCATTACTTTTTCTGGGTGGAGCATATCCAGCGATTCGCCATGAGCGATGCCCAGCATAAAGCCCCTTTCTGGTACTATCTGCCGGTGCTGCTCGCGGGAAGTTTACCGTGGCTGGGGTTACTGCCTGGCGCGCTTAAACTGGGCTGGCGCGAGCGAAACGGCGCATTCTATTTGCTCGGATGGACGATCATGCCGCTTCTCTTTTTCAGCATTGCGAAAGGGAAACTGCCCACCTATGTTCTTTCCTGTTTCGCACCGATAGCGATACTCATGGCGCGCTTCGTCCTGCATAACGTAAAAGAAGGCGTCGCCGCGCTACGTGTCAACGGCGGGATCAACCTGGTGTTCGGGATAATCGGGATCGTCGCGGCGTTTGTCGTCTCCTCATGGGGCCCGCTGAAATCGCCGGTGTGGACGCATATCGAAACCTATAAAGTGTTTTGCGTCTGGGGCGTCTTTACTGTTTGGGCGTTTGTGGGCTGGTATAGCCTCTGTCATAGCCCAAAATACCTATTACCCGCGTTTTGTCCGCTGGGACTGGCGCTGCTGTTCGGCTTTTCCGTCCCCGACAGGGTGATGGAGTCCAAACAGCCACAGTTTTTTGTCGAAATGACCCAGGCGCCTTTGGCATCAAGCCGCTATATTCTTGCCGACAGCGTGGGCGTCGCCGCCGGGCTGGCCTGGAGTCTGAAACGAGACGATATTATGCTCTACGGACACGCGGGCGAACTCAGGTATGGTCTTAGCTATCCTGATGTACAGAATAAATTCGTTAAAGCCGACGATTTTAACGCCTGGCTCAACCAACATCGTCAGGAGGGCATTATTACGCTAGTACTTTCAATAGACAAAGACGAAGACATCAGCGCACTTTCCCTTCCCCCTGCGGACAATGTTGATTATCAGGGGCGTCTGGTGTTAATTCAGTATCGGCCTAAATGATCGGCATCGTTCTGGTGCTTGCCAGTCTGCTCAGCGTTGGCGGTCAGCTCTGCCAGAAGCAAGCGACACGGCCATTGACGACGGGCGGACGCCGCCGTCACTTGATGCTGTGGCTGGGCCTGGCGCTGATATGCATGGGTGCAGCGATGGTGCTGTGGCTGCTGGTGCTACAAACCCTGCCGGTGGGAATTGCTTACCCGATGTTGAGTCTGAATTTTGTCTGGGTCACGCTGGCGGCCTGGAAAATCTGGCATGAACAGGTTCTGCCCCGCCACTGGTTGGGCGTCGCATTAATTATCAGCGGCATTATCATTCTGGGGAGTGCGGCATAATGGGCGTAATGTGGGGACTGATAAGCGTTGCGATTGCCTCCCTCGCCCAGTTGAGTTTAGGATTCGCCATGATGCGACTGCCATCGATAGCGCATCCACTGGCGTTTATTTCCGGGCTGGGCGCATTTAATGCCGCGACCCTGGCGCTATTCGCCGGTTTGGCGGGATATCTGGTTTCCGTCTTCTGCTGGCAGAAAACATTACACATGCTCGCGCTCAGCAAAGCCTATGCGCTGCTGAGTCTCAGTTATGTGCTTGTCTGGGTAGCCTCAATGTTGTTACCCGGTTTGCAAGGCGCTTTCAGCCTAAAAGCGATGCTCGGCGTATTGTGCATTATGGCGGGGGTAATGCTGATTTTTCTGCCCGCCAGATCATAATGGCTTGCGCGTCAACCGCTGCCATTCGTCGCAGGAATAACAGCGTGCATCAACGATTTTTAAGGTCTGGTGTTTTTCCCGATTAATACAATACTGCGCATCCTGTAAAGGCGACAGGATATCGCCGGGACTCAGTAATATCATGGAATTCGCCTCGGCGATCATTTTTAGCGAACCGCCGCTATCGCACAGCACCAGAACATGGCACGCCCTCTTTTTGACATAATGCGATTTCTTAACCAACCATTCCATAGCGCCCCCGTTTCACGCTGATTGTTCATAACACGTTACACATCAACGGATAAACAAAACGGCAATAGCGATGGAATGGTTGTATATTAACCTAACATTAATTTTTACAGATCTTACACACCCACTGCTGGAGCGCACGGCGAGATATTTTAATCCCTCCGTTTTTCAGTTCTGACGGCAGCGTCAACCAGCGAACCGGCTGTTGAAAACGCGCCAGCTTATCGCGAACCCATTCAGCGAGGTTCACGTCTCCGGCCTGCGATGCATACTCCACAACCGCAACGGGACGATGGCCAAACTCTTTATCTTCTACCGGCACGACAAAGGCTTGTTGCACCAGCGGATGCGCGTTAATAACGCGTTCGACTTCCTCCGGCTGAATGCCTTCGCCGCCGCTAAAGAACAAGTTGTCCAGCCGCCCGGCGATGGTTAGCCTGCCGTGGTTCAGCTCGCCGCGATCGCGCGTGGCAAACCAGCCTTCGTCATTAACCAGCGGGATCAGTTTGCCATCACGCCAGTAACCTTCCGCCATACTGGCGGCGCGCAGCCAGACTTCATTATCGACGATTCTGATCTCTCTGCCGGGAAGCGGCGCGCCCACATCATCCGAACCATCGGCCTCTTTGGCGCATACCGTAGACGCGAACTCCGTGAGCCCATACCCGCACCAGCAGCGAATCCCTTGTTTGCTGGCCTGGTCGGTGAGTTCAACCGGAATCACCGCGCCGCCGAGCAAAACGGCTTTCAGCGTCACCGCCGCCCGATTCGCCAACAGCCGCCACAGCTGCGTCGGCACCAACGAAGCATGAGTACAACCTGCCAGCATCTGCTCCAGCGGTTGCTTATCGCGTACCGTCATGCGCGCCCCGGCGAAGAGCCAACGCCACATAATACCCTGCCCGGATACATGAAACAGCGGCAGCGATAGCAGCCAGTCATCCTGAGGGCCAAACGGCATTAGCGAAAGCACCCCCTGCGCGCTGGCAAGATGCGCCTGGCACGTATGTACAGCCGCTTTTGGCAATCCTGTGGAACCCGATGTCAGCGTCATGGAAACCAGACGCTGCGGTTGCCAGGCCACAGCATACGCCACTGTACTTTTCCGCAACTGCAACACGGTTAATCCGGAAAACGCGTTTTCGCCTTCCAGTGTCAGCGCAAAACGCAGCGTTAACTTCGGCACCAGCGCCTCCAGCAACGTCTGGGGCAACTGCGGGTTGACGGGCAGAACCCGCGCGCCGCACTGCATCAGCGCAAGCCATGCCAACAGAGTGCGCGGCTGATTCCCGGCGCGCAGCAGGACACCGTCGCCCTCCCGTACGCCCTGCGCGGCAAACCCGCCCGCCAGCGCATCAATACGCTCACAGAGGGCGCGCCAGCTTAGCACTTCATCGTTCAGGCGCAGAGCGGGCGCCTGACTGCGAACCTGACGCCAGTGGCGCCACGGCCAGTCCGTGAATGTCATAACAGTCGTTCCAGCTCATCACGCTTCAGACAAGGCAACGCGTTACCAGGCCAGGGGCGAACCTGTTGCGCCTGCATCAGATGCAAGGTATCCAGTCCGGGCAGCGTTCCCGGCGTCAACCAGGCGGCAATCCGCGCCAGTTGCGTCAGGCCGAGGCTGGACTCGATCGAAGAGCTGATGACCGCCGTCAGTCCCAACGCATGGGCGGCAGCGACTTGCTCACGCACTTTATCAAGCGATCCGGTCAGCGTAGGTTTGATAACCACAGCCCTGACGCCCTCTTCGGCTTCAAAGGTGAAATCCGCTTCGCGCAGACTTTCGTCCCAGGCAATCGCGATGCCGGTTTCACGGGCAAAGGCGCGGGAATCATCCCGCGTCTTACACGGTTCTTCGAGAAAGGCGATACGAGCGCGGTAATCCGGATTAACATACTTTGCGAACTGTTGGGCTTTTAGCGGCGTCCAGGCGCGATTCGCATCCAGACGCAGATGCAGATCCGGGATCGCCTCCAGCAGCAAATTAACCACCATGCCGTCGCGTACCGCTTCATAGAGACCCACTTTGACCTTAGCGATTTTCTCGCCGGGCATATCGGCAAGCCGCAGTACCAAATCGTCAGGATCGCCAGTGCATAACGGCGCGGCGCGATAGTCCGCCGCCTCCGGCAAGACGCCAGTCAGTTCCGCCAGCGCGCAGCTTGCGCCAAACGCGACCGAAGGCATCTCCGGTAATCCCTCGCTCCCCTGAAGCCAGTCATTCACCCATGTCAGGAGCGCCGTCTGCGCCTCTTCCCACGTTTCCTGACTGAAGCCCGGCAGCGGGGAGATCTCTCCCCACCCTTCACGCTCGCCGTCACGCAGACAAACATACAGCCCGTCGCGAGTTTTTAACCGCCTGTCGCGCAGAACCACCCCCGCGTCCATGGGGATCTGCCAGCGGTATACCTGCGCGCTACGCATTATGGGTTCCGTTTGAATTTGCTGAAGTCAGGCTGACGCTTCTGGTTAAAGGCGTTACGGCCTTCCTGCCCTTCTTCCGTCATGTAGAACAGCATGGTAGCGTTGCCGGCCAGCTCCTGCAGCCCGGCCTGACCGTCACAATCAGCATTCAGCGCCGCTTTCAGGCAACGCAGCGCCATCGGACTGTTTTGCAACATTTCGCGGCACCAGCGCACGGTCTCTTTTTCCAGATCCGCCAGCGGAACGACGGTGTTAACCAGCCCCATATCCAGCGCCTGTTGCGCATCGTACTGGCGGCACAGGAACCAGATTTCACGCGCTTTCTTCTGACCAACGATACGCGCCATATACGAAGCGCCCCAGCCGCCGTCAAAGGAGCCGACTTTCGGACCGGTCTGGCCGAAGATGGCGTTTTCGGCCGCGATGGTCAGGTCGCACATCATGTGCAGCACATGACCACCGCCGATGGAGTAACCCGCGACCATCGCGACAACCGGTTTTGGACAGGTGCGAATCTGGCGCTGGAAGTCCAGCACATTCAGGTGATGCACGCCGGAGTCATCCTGATAACCGCCGTAATCGCCGCGCACCTTCTGGTCGCCGCCCGCGCAAAACGCTTTATCGCCTTCGCCGGTCAGAATAATCACGCCCACGTTGTCGTCGTAACGGGCATCCGCCAGCGCCTGAATCATCTCTTTGACGGTCAACGGACGAAATGCATTGCGCACCTGCGGACGATTAATGGTGATTTTTGCAATACCGTCGGTGGATTTTTCATAACGAATGTCGGTGTAACCCTCCGAGCAGTCGTGCCATTCTACCGGTGCGTAAAGCATTGTTTCATCAGGATAGATCATAGTGTGTCCTTTAGTCAGAGACGCAGAATCTGAGCCAGACTGTCTACCACGCCAGCGGGGTTTTCCCGGTGCGCGTTGTGTCCGGCGTTACGAATGACATGGCATGTCGCCGCCACTTCCTGCGCCAGGGCGCGGAATTTGCTGTCGCGTTCGCCACATAAATAATAAAACGGAAATGCCAGCGCGTTAAGCACCTCGCGTAAATCCGGCTGGACGGCAAGCGATGTCGCCTCCAGCATCGCAGCCAGCGTTTCGCCGTTATTCTGGCTACGCAGCGCCGTTAGCGCCTGCCTTTGCTGCGCCGTCAGCGAGGCGAACACCGGCTGCTGATACCAGTCGTGAAAAACCTCAGTCAAGGGTTCATGACGAAAACGCTCTGCCCAGCGCCCGTCGGACAATCGTCTTTCAGCGCGCGCCTGTTCATTTTGCAGCCCCGGATGACCGCCTTCGACCACCAGGCCGCACAGGCCGGGTATTCCCTGGCAGGCTGCCATCATCGCCACACGGCCGCCAAGGGAGTATCCCACCAACCAAAACTTTAGTATGTTGTAACTAATTAACGTGGCGCGCAGTAATCTGATGACATCGGCAAAGCCGCCGACCGGAATAGCCGCAGATCCGCCATGTCCTGGTAAGTCAATATAAAGCCGCGAACAGCCGTGAAACTGTTCGCCAACCGGCTGCCATTCGCGGCAATCGCCAGAAAAACCGTGCAGGAAAACCAGCGAGGGCGTCCCAGGCTGTCCGGGCATGTGCTGCGCGTGCAACATCATAGATGGCTTACCTGAGCCAAAAGTTGCTGCAGCGTCTGCGCGCCATCCGTATCGTTTACCACCAGCTCAATCACCGTTGTCGCCGGGGTTCGCCACGCGCCAGCCAGCGCAGACTCCAGTTCTTCCCAGTTTTCCGGGCGATGATAGCGCAGGTTAAACATGGCGGCCGCATGGTCAAAATGGACGTTTTGCGGCATCAGATAAAAGCGCTCACGCTTACTTTGCGGCGTCGGCAGCAGGGAAAAGATCTGCCCGCCGTTATTGTTGACCACAATCAACACAAACGGCGCGGATACCTGACGTAGTAACGCCAGCGCGTTAAGATCGTACAGCGCGGATAAATCACCGACGATAGCCAACGTCGATTTGGCGCTGGCGCGCTGCACGCCCGCCGCTGTGGAAAGCAGGCCGTCAATGCCGCTCGCCCCGCGATTGCTGTATACCGGATAGCCGGCCGGCAACTGTGACAGCGCGTCGATCAGACGCACCACCAGACTATTGCCCACGAACAATTGCCCCTGCTCCGGCAGATAGTCGCGGATACGGTGCGCCAGCTGCGCTTCGCCAAAGGTGTCTCGCTGCGCGACCACCCGTTGCCACGCCAGTTCCGCCAGACGCGGGATCTCTACACACCACGGTTTACGTTTTTCCGCCGGATGCAGTTCCAGCCAATCGGCGATTTTCGCTACCAGTCTGCGTCCACGATGGTGCGCCGGGTCCAGACGACCTTCAATATTGTCGATTACCCAGTACTCTTCCGGCACGCAGGTTGCCTGCCATTGCAGTAAGCGTTTTCCGGTAAGGCTACTGCCAAGCTGGACGACAATCTGCGCCTGCTGCAGTTCGGTCACCGCTTTGGCGTTGCCGAGCCACAGGTCGGCGCACGGCAGCGGCTGCCCGGTTTGCGACAATACGTCGCCAATTAATGGCCATCCCAGAGTTTGCGCCCACTGCGCCACTTTTTTGCCTTCTTCCGCGCTCATACGCCCGGCGACAACGACACCGCGTTTTTGTCGCCAGAAGAACCAGTCGCGCTGTTTGTCGCTTGCCAGTCGACGCGCTTCGCGCAGCCAGGGTTTTTCATCCTGCCACCAGTCGCCGAGACGCTGCTGCCAGACCAGACCGGTGTCATTCATATCGCCATACAGCGGTTCGGCAAAAGGACAGTTAATGTGCAGCGCGCCCGCATGAAGCATGGCGAGCGCATTGTCGATGGTCGACACCAGCCAGCGCGCCGGAATATCCTGCGTGGGACGCGGCAACGACAGAGTTTGGGAGGGGTGCGAGGCAAACATCCCCGCCTGACGGATCGCCTGGTTGGCGCCGCAGTCAATCAGCTCCGGCGGGCGATCGGCGGTAAGTAAAATGAGCTTCTCGCCCGTCAGACCCGCCTCAATCAGCGCCGGATAGAGGTTCGCCACGGCGGTACCTGAAGTGACAATAACGGCAACCGGCTGTTGGCTGACTTTCGCCAGCCCTAACGCCAAATGACCAAGCCCACGCTCATCAAAGTGCGTATGGTGAATAAAAGCAGGATTCTCTGCCGCCGCCAACGTGAGCGGCGTGGAACGGGAACCAGGGGCGATACAAACATGCCTGACGCCATGACGGGTTAAGGCTTCCAGGATGACCGCCGCCCAGCGCCGGTTAAATGCACTTACTGACATGAGTTTGTCCGGTATCAATCATTGGGACTAAGTATAAAGAGCTGCAAAAATGGATTATTGATATGGGTCGGGAATATGTGACTCATTACGCGTCCATCTGCAATAAGGTACGTAACCCGGCCGCTTTATTATCTATTTCCTGCCATTCCTGTTCCGGATCGGAGCCGCGGACGATTCCCGCGCCGGCATACAACCGCACCACATTGGCCGTCACTTTGGCTGAACGTAACGTCACGCAAAACTCACTTTGCCGCGTGGAGAGATAGCCTGCCGACCCGGCATACCATTCACGTTCGAACGGCTCATGTTGTTCTATAAAACAACGCGCGGGTTCACGAGGGATCCCGGCGACCGCTGCGGTAGGCTGTAACTGGTGCAGGCAGAGCGTGTCGTCCGCCTGATTAAGCGCCGTCCAGATACAGCGGCGCAAATGCTGTACCTTGCGCAGTCTGAGCACCTGCGGCGGCAGCACATCCAGCGAGTGGGTGCAGTTTTGCAGTCGCTGGCAGATGTCTTCGACAACCAGCATATTTTCTCGCTGGTTTTTATCGTCTTTCATTAACCATTCGCCAAGCTGCCAGGCTTTATGGTTATCCGGATGGTTCGCCACCGTCCCGGCCAGCGCTTCGGTACGCAGCGCCGTTTCACGACGCCGCCAGAGCCGCTCCGGCGATGATCCCAGAAAGGCGGTATCGGCGGAAAAGGCCATAAAAAAGTGGTAGCAGTTGAGATTTAAACGACGACTGGACGCCATCATCGCGGCGGCATTGACCGGACGGGAGAATTGTAAGTCGGTGGCCCGCGCCAGCACAACTTTATCAAACGCCTCTTGCGCAATAGTGTGGGTGGCCTGCTGAATCAGCTTCACCCAACCGTCTTTGTCCGGCCAGTGTTGTTCGCTCGTGAGCGAAAGGCGCAGCGCCGGAACAGGCTTAATACCGACCAGAGAAGCGAGAAACGCTTTCGCCAGGCGCGCATCATCGCGTAGCGAAACGTCACTGTGCAGATGTAAGCGTAAGGTCGCCGTACCACCGCTACGTCGCCACTCCAGCCTCGGCAGCAATAAGTAGCCCTCTTTCGGCTCGAACGCATTCAGCCCCCAAATACGCAGGTCAGGCTGCGCGTGCTGACGTAAAAACCGTTGCGCCAGATCGAGCGATGAAAAGACGGTGATGGCCCCGAGAACGGCAGCTTCTTCGTCGCCATTGCGCTGTTGCCAGTAGAATTGCGGAAAGGATGACTGGCTGGCCAGCCAGCTCAATGCATCGAAGGCATCGTTTAAAGGGAAAGGCGCATCGAAAACGCAAAGCCCTGGCGTCGCCGGTATCTCTTGCGATAGCTGACGCGTCAGATTTTCCAGCGCAGTAGTAATAGAATGCACGCGGCCCCTCCCTGTTAAAAACCCCACATTATACGGGGTACTGCCCTAAAAAAGCAGTACCTCATTTAGGGAGGGTTGCAATTCTGTTCAGTGGGGGGATTTAGCGCCGCGCCAGCAGCAGTCCAAGCACCAGTCCTACCGCCGCGCCTACGCCAATACCCTGCCAGGGTTTTTCATGAACGTAGTCATCCGCTTTATAAACGGCCTGCTTTGCCCGGTAATAATAGCTATCCGACGCATGGCTTACGCGGTTTTTCACCTCTTCCAGCGCTTGTTCCGCGCGGGCTTTCAGCTCAATGTATTTTTGATCGGCGGGATCGCCTGAGGAACGTAAAACCTCTTCCAGCGTTTCGCTGAGCAAAGTCAGATCATCATCAACACGTGATTCACCAAATTGATATGACATTCTCATTCTCCGTTGTGTTAACACCTGCTCCTAACTATAGTCAACGGTTTCGGTTTATGCCTGATGAACCTCCCGCGCCATTCCCCGGTGCGGAATGCCGTCTTCGTCATAAACATCGGTGACGGGAATAAAACCAAACCGCGCATAAAAAGGTTGCAGATGCGCCTGCGCCCCCAGATATAGCGGCTTATCCGGCCAGTGCCGCCCACAAGATTCCAGCGTTTTCGCCATTAATTGCTGGCCCAGTTTCGCCCCTCGCCAGGCATCGCTGACGATCACCCGGCCAATGACAACCGGGTCTGATTCGTTATCACTTTTCAGAATCCTCGCATACGCCACCAGCTCATCCTGATGCCAGCCCAGAATATGCCGATTGTCGCCGACTAAATCATCGCCATCCACATCCAGGTAAGGACAGCGCTGTTCTACCACAAAGACCGCGCAGCGCAATTTGAGTAACGCGTAAAGTTGAGGAACAGTAAGTTCGCTATGGTGGAGATCCTGCCAGTCAATCATGATGCGCTCCTGTGTTGTGGTAATCTTGGGTTAAACGATAACCAAACGCGTATGGACAAGATGGAATTAATTTTTTTAGGTACGTCCGCAGGCGTTCCCACACGCTCACGCAATGTAACGGCAATTTTATTACATCTGCAACATCCAACGCAGCCGGGAGTATGGCTTTTTGATTGCGGCGAAGGGACACAGCATCAAATGCTTAATACCGCGTTTCATCCCGGTAAGCTTGAGCGCATTTTTATCAGCCATCTTCACGGCGATCATCTGTTTGGCCTGCCGGGTCTGCTATGCAGCCGGTCGATGGCGGGGAATCCCCATCCGCTAACCGTATACGGGCCTCAAGGCGTGCGTGAGTTTATTGCAACCACACTGCGCCTTAGCGGTTCATGGACCGATTTTCCGTTGCAAATTGAAGAAATTAGCGCTGGCGATATTCTTGACGACGGTCTGCGTAAAGTGACCGCATTCAGGCTGGAGCATCCACTGGAGTGCTACGGATATCGCGTTGTTGAACATGACAAGCCTGGCGCGCTGAATGCCAGGGCGTTAAAAGCCGCAGGCGTTACGCCCGGCCCGCTGTTTCAGGCGTTGAAGGCAGGAAAAACCGTCACGCTTGCCGATGGAAGGCAGATCAATGGCGCCGACTACCTTGCTCCCGCCGTGGCCGGGAAATCAGTGGCGATTTTCGGCGATACCGCGCCCTGCGAGGCCGCCCTCGCACTGGCGCAGGGTGTGGATGTGATGGTTCATGAAACCACGCTGGATGCGTCAATGGAGGAGAAAGCCAACGCTCGCGGACACAGCTCCACCCGTCAAACCGCGACGCTGGCGCGGGAGGCTGCCGTTGGTCGGCTGATCATGACCCACATTAGCTCACGCTATGACGATAAAGGCTGTCAGCGCTTACTGGCGGAATGCCGCGCTATTTTCCCGGCGACGGAGCTGGCTTACGATTTTTCTGTTTTCCCGGTTTAGCGCTCCATTTTTTGTCCTCATTGCCGATAACACTAAAAAAGGCAGGCTTTCATAATGAGGTTAGGATGGACAATTTTCAGAAAGATATTGATGACAGGGCCAATTTAACCCTGTCCAACCGTTTTGAACTGCTGTTATTCCGTCTTGGTACATCGCTGCATGAACAGAAGTCAGAGCTGTTCGGTATCAATGTATTTAAGCTGCGCGAAATCATACCTATGCCCGCCTTTACGCGCCCGGCAGGCATGAAAGCGCCGCTATTGGGCATGGTCAATATTCGGGATCAGGTCATTCCGGTGATTGATTTGCCAGCGGTAGCGGGCTGCAAGCCGGAAACCGGGCTGAATATTTTGCTGATCACCGAATATGTGCGCAGCGTACAGGCATTTGCCGTCGAGTCGGTGGAAAATATTATGCGTCTTGACTGGCAACAGGTGCATACCGCCGAGAAAGCCGTCAACGGTCGCTACATCACCAGTATTGCCTGCCTGGATGACAACAAAGAAACCAACAACCTGGCGCTGGTGCTCGACGTTGAGCAGATCCTTTATGATATTGTCCCCTCCAGCCACGATCTGCGCGCCACCAATCTGAAGACCAATAAATTTTATATTACCCCCGGCGCGGTTGCCATTGTGGCGGAAGACTCCAAAGTCGCCTGCGCGATGCTGGAAAAAGGGCTGAACGCGATGGAAATTCCGCATCAGATGCATGTGACCGGCAAGGATGCCTGGGAGAGAATCCAGCAACTGGCGCAGGAAGCGGAGGCCGAAGGTAAGCCAATTAGCGAGAAAATCGCGCTAGTCCTGACAGACCTTGAGATGCCGGAGATGGATGGCTTTACGTTAACGCGTAAAATTAAAACCGATGAACGGCTGAAAAAGATCCCGGTTGTTATTCACTCTTCCCTTTCCGGCAGCGCCAACGAAGATCATGTGCGTAAGGTGAAAGCCGACGGCTACGTGGCCAAGTTTGAGATTAACGAACTCTCTTCAGTGATACAGGAAGTGATGGAACGCGCGGCGCAAAACATCAGCGGCCCGCTGGTAAGCCGGCAGTTGCTAAGTTAAATTCCGGTCGCTGAGACCTTACAGGCCGGATGGCGGCGCAAGCGCCTTATCCGGTCTACCGTCCTGAGTCATTTTAAAGAATGACATCAGGTAATAAAAAACCCGCTTCGTGAAGCGGGTTTTTCGTTTTTACTTATTGCTTACATCAACGGCGTCGCTAACTGCACAAGGCTAATCAGCGGCTGCGGCCAGACGCCCAGTACCAACACCAGCAACGCGGAGATCAGCACCACGATACCGCCTGCGCTGTACTGCCAGTTTGTCGGCGCGTCGCGTCCCGGTTGCTGCGGCGCGTGCAGGTAGAGACTCACCGCAACGCGCAGGTAGTAGTACAAACCAATCGCGGAACCCACCACCACGGCGGCGACCAGCCACCACAGGCTGGCCTGAACGCCGACCGCCAGCACGTAGAATTTGCCGATAAAGCCCAGCGTCATTGGGATACCTGCCAGCGACAGCATCATCACCGTCATCACCGCGGCAAGAACCGGACGGTGCCAGAACAGACCACGGTAAGAGTACAGGGAGTCGGCATCCGGGCCGCGGAACGGGCTGGACATCAGGCTGACCACGCCAAACGCGCCGAGGCTGCTGAACAGATAACCGGCCAGATAAACGCCTACCGCTTCCATCGACATCTCGCCGCTCTGCAGGGCAATCAGCGCCACCAGCAGATAGCCGAGGTGAGAGATAGAAGAGTAACCGAGCAGACGTTTGATGTTGGTCTGGCTCAGCGCCATCAGGTTACCGAAGATGATAGAGGCAAAGGCGATAATGCCCAGCACCACGCGTACCGCTTCGCTGTCGCCTACCGGCGCATACAGGAACAGACGCATTACCACGCCGAAGATAGCGATTTTGCTCGCCGTCGCCAGGAAGGTAGAAACCGGCGCAGGCGCGCCCTGGTAAACGTCTGGCGTCCACAGGTGGAACGGCACCAGAGAGAGTTTAAAGCCCAGACCGACAATCATCAGGCCAAAGCCCGCCAGCAGCAACGGCTCGTGCAGCATACCATCGCCGAGGCTCTTACCGAGCGCTTCGAAAGACAGGTTGCCGGACTGCGCATAGACCAGCGCCATCCCGAACAGCAGGAAAGACGAGGCGGCGGCGGAGAGGATGGTGTATTTGATACTGGCTTCCAGCGAGCGTTTCTGGCGGAAAGCATAACCAATCAGGCCGAACAGCGGCAGTGAGATCAGTTCAATACCGAGGAACAGCGCCGCCAGATGGTTGGCGTTCGCCAGCAGAATTCCCCCCAGGCTGGCGATTAACACCAGCAGGTAGAACTCTTCCTGGTTATCGTTATAGCCTTCCAGCCACGGGTAGGCAAAAGTACAGGTGGCGAGGCTCGCCAGCAGCACCAGCCCGGTGTAGAGCATCGCAAAGCCGTCAACGCGCATCAGCGGCGTGACGTCCATTGCCCCGGCCTGGCCGACAAACCAAAGCGAAACCAGAGCAGCGTTAAGCCCAATGACCGACAGCGTGGCATTGAGGAAGTGATTGCGTCGCCACGCAATGGAGAGCATCACAACCACCACCGTCAAGCCGACGATCAGCAGCGGTAGCAGCGCAATCAGGTGTTGTGGAGTTATTGTCATGGCGATTTACGGCCTTGTAGTAGTAACGGAATTAACAAACCACTGCTGGATGTTGCTCATCGCAGAATGCGAGGTATCCAGAATCGGCTGCGGATAGAAGCCAAGCAGTACCAGAAGCACCACCAGCAACAGAATGATAAACAGCTCGCGCAGCGACATCCCTAGCAGTTCCTGGCTGGCAATCTGGCTCTTCGCTTTACCAAAGTAAGCGCGATGCAGCATCGCCAGCGAGTATACAGAGGCGAATACCAGCCCAAAGGTCGAGATAACGGTAATCATCGGCACCACCTGGTAGCTGCCGAACAGAATCATAAATTCGCCGACAAAGTTACCGGTGCCCGGCATACCGAGCGTCGCCACCGCAAAGAACATGGACAGCGCAGGCAACCACTTCATCTTGCCCCACAGGCCGCCCATCATACGCATGTCACGCGTATGCAGACGTTCGTACAACTGGCCACACAGAATGAACAGACCGGCTGCGGACAAACCGTGTGCAATCATCTGAATCACCGCGCCCTGGTACGCCAGCTGACTGCCGGTGTAGATAGCGATCAGCACGAAGCCCATGTGGGAAACGGAGGTATAGGCAATCAGGCGCTTGATGTCGTATTGGGTAAAGGCCATCCACGCGCCGTAGAAAATGCCGATGACGCCCAGCCACATGGCGATGGGCGCAAACTCCGCCGACGCGTTCGGGAACAATGGCAGGGAGAAACGCAGCAGACCGTAAGCGGCGGTTTTCAGCAAGATCCCCGCCAGGTCGACGGAACCGGCGGTCGGCGCCTGGGAGTGCGCATCCGGCAGCCAGCCATGCAGCGGAACCACCGGCATTTTCACCGCGAAGGCGATGAAGAAGCCCAGCATCAGCAGATATTCCACACCGTGGGACATCGGGGTATTCAGCAGCTCTTCATAGTTGAAGGTCCACACGCTGGTCGCTTTATAGTGCACAAACACCAGCGCCAGGATGGCAATCAACATCACCAGACCACTCGCCTGGGTGTAAATGAAGAACTTGGTTGCCGCCGTGATACGCGTTTTACCGTCAGAAGCTTTGTGGCCCCACAGCGCTATCAGGAAGTACATCGGCACCAGCATCATTTCCCAGAAGAAGAAGAACAGGAACATGTCGATGGCCAGGAACACGCCGATAACGCCGCCTAAGATCCACATCAGGTTGAGGTGGAAGAAGCCCTGATATTTTTCGATTTCTCGCCAAGAGCAAAGCACTGCCAGAACGCCGAGCAGGCCGGTCAGCACCACCATTAGCAGCGACAGTCCGTCGAGCGCCAGATGGATAGAGATGCCAAAACGCGGGATCCACGGCAGGACAAATTCAGATTGCCACTGTGGAATACCGGCGGATTGCGTCAGTGAGTAGCCGCCCTGCAACCACAATTGCAGACCGAGCGCCAGCGTCAGTTCCATGGTAATCAGCGCTATCCAGCGCGGCACTTTCACGCCAAAGCGTTCGGTCTGCCAGCACAGAAAGCCGCCGATAAAGGGGATTAATATCAACCAGGGTAATAACATAGCTAAGTATGTCCCTTATATTTACTCCTGCTCAGGCTATCTCACTCGTCAGCCCAAATCCTGCCAGTGCTCACACAAAACGCAGCGCGTTTTGAACGTCCGTAAGGACGGCCCCGTAGGGGTGAGCTTCGCGAATCATCCTCACGTACTTCAGTACGCTCCGGTTGCTGTGCGCTGGCGGTATCCGGTCTGACTTCGCCGATGACGCCTGTACTTCAGGAACAGATTTTCAACGAATTCTAAAAATTATTTTTGGGTTTGTAGGCCGGATAAGCACTGCGCCATCCGGCAGTCGTTCATCCAGCCAACAAACTCAACGCAGTACCATCAGCAGCGCCAGCACCACAACCGCGCCGATGCTCATGGATGCCACATACCAGCGCAAATAACCGTTCTCGCTCAGTACCAGGCCTTTGCCTGCAAAACGGGAAAGGATAGCCGGAATGTTCATCAACGCATTAAGCGGGTCGCGCTTCAGCAGCCAGGCGATACCGAGGAATGGCTTGACGAATACTTTGTCGTACAGCCAGTCAAAGCCCCAGGCGTTATACCACCAGGTCCCCAGCAGATGGCCCGGCGCGCTGTTGGCGATCGACGTCACCAGCGTACGTTTACCCAGCCACAGCCATGCGGCAATCAGGATGCCGGCAATCGCCACTACGCCAGAGGTAATTTCCAGGGTCAACACACGACCATGCGCCAGTTCAGTTGTCTGCGGCAGCACCCCCTGCAGAGGCGGCACAATCAGCGCGCCAACAAAGGTAGACAGAATCATCAGGACAATCAGCGGCAGATGGTGGGTAATCCCCTTCCCTGCATGAGCATGAATTTGTTCTTTACCGTGGAATACGATGAAAATCATCCGGAAGGTGTACAGGGAGGTCATGAACGCGCCAACCAGACCCGCCACCATCAGATTGATATGACCGTTCGCCATCGCGCCAGCCAGGATCTCATCCTTACTGAAGAAGCCCGCAGTGACCAGCGGCAGCGCCGACAGCGCCGCGCCCCCCACCAGGAAGCAGGCATACACCAGTGGAATGGACTTACGCAGACCGCCCATCTTAAAGATGTTCTGTTCGTGATGGCAGGCCAAAATTACCGAGCCGGATGCCAGGAACAGCAGCGCTTTAAAGAAGGCGTGCGTCATCAGGTGGAAAATCGCCGCATCCCACGCCTGCACGCCAAGCGCCAGGAACATGTAGCCAATCTGGCTCATGGTGGAATAGGCCAGCACGCGTTTGATGTCGGTCTGCACCAGCGCGGCGAAACCCGCCATGACCAGCGTAATCGCCCCGATAATGCCCACCAGATGCAGAATTTCCGGGGTCATCAGGAACAGGCCATGCGTGCGTGCGATCAGGTAGACACCGGCGGTAACCATGGTGGCGGCGTGGATCAGCGCGGAGACCGGCGTCGGACCGGCCATCGCGTCGGCAAGCCAGGTCTGCAACGGTAGCTGCGCAGATTTACCGACCGCGCCGCCCAGCAGCATCAGCGTCGCCCACATCAGCATGTTGTTGCCGTCAGCAAAGTGCGCTGGCGCCAGCTCGACCATTTCGCGGAAGTTCAGCGTGCCCAGTTCGTTGTAGAGGATGAACAGCGCGAAGGCGAGGAATACGTCACCGACACGGGTCACCACGAAGGCTTTCATTGCCGCCGCGCCATTCTTCGGATCGCTGTAATAGAAGCCGATCAACAGATAAGAGCACAGGCCCACGCCTTCCCAGCCGAGGTACATCAACAGCAGGTTATCGGACAGCACCAGAACAACCATGCTGGCGATAAACAGGTTGGTATAAGCGAAGAAGCGGGAGTAGCCCTCTTCTCCACGCATGTACCAGGAAGCGAACATGTGGATCAGGAAGCCGACGCCGGTGACCACAGAGAGCATGGTCAGCGACAGGCCGTCCAGCACCAGGTTAAAACCGATGTTGAAGTTACCGACCGACATCCACGTCCACAGCGGCTGGCTGAACGCCTGTTTGCCGTTGGCGAAGAAATCCATCCCGACAAACGCTGTCACCAACGCCGCCAGACCAACGGAGCCCACGCCAATGGTCGCGGAGAGATTTTCCGACCAGCGTCCGCGAGAGAACGCCAGCAGTACAAAGCCAATCAATGGCAGAATAATGGTTAAGGCAAGCATGTTCATCCACGCATCTCACTTACTGAATCGATGTTCAGGTTCTGGCGACGGCGATGGAGTTGCAGCAACAGCGCAAGTCCAATACTCGCTTCCGCAGCCGCAAGGCTGATGGCGAGAATGTACATCACCTGACCATCGGTCTGGCCCCAGTAGCTCCCGGCGACCACAAAGGCCAGCGCGGAGGCGTTAATCATGATTTCCAGCCCGATCAGCATAAACAGCAGATTGCGGCGGATAACCAGACCGGTTAAACCCAGGACGAATAAAATCGCAGCGAGGATCAGTCCGTGTGTTAAGGGGATCATGCGCGCTCCTCCGTTTTTCTTTTCGCGCGGTCATCGGCGCGGTTGCTTAGCACTTCGCCCGCACGCTCTTCACGACCGACGTGGAACGCCACCACCAGGCCTGCCAGCAGCAGCATAGACGCCAGTTCGACCGCCAGAACATAAGGCCCGAACAGCGTAATGCCCACCGCTTTCGCGCTAATCGGCGTGCCGTCGATGCCCTGGTCGTTAACGCCCAGAATGGCGTACACAATAACCGCCAGCATAATGGCCGACAAAACCGCCGGACCAATCCACACCTGCGGCTTCAGCCACTGGCGTTCCTGTTCGATTTCGCTGCCGCCGAGGTTGAGCATCATCACCACGAACACAAACAGCACCATAATGGCACCCGCGTAGACGATAATTTCCAGCGCACCGGCAAAGTAAGCGCCCAGCGAAAAGAACACCCCGGAAATCGCCAGTAGCGATATCACCAGATACAACAGCGCGTGTACCGGATTGGTATGGGTGATCACTCGCAGGGTCGCGAGGATGGCTATCAGGCCACAGATATAAAAAGCGAATTCCATTGCCCTCTCCTTACGGTAACAGGCTCTTGACGTCGATAGGCTTGGCTTCGTTCTCTGCTTCGCCTTTATCTTTGCCGTCGATTGCCATACCCGCCATCCGGTAGAAGTTATATTCCGGGTATTTGCCCGGACCGGAAATCAGCAGATCCTCTTTTTCGTACACCAGATCCTGACGTTTGTATTCGCCCAGTTCGAAGTCCGGGGTCAACTGAATCGCCGTGGTCGGGCACGCTTCTTCGCACAGGCCGCAGAAGATGCAGCGTGAGAAGTTAATGCGGAAAAATTCCGGATACCAGCGGCCATCTTTGGTCTCCGCTTTTTGCAGAGAGATACAGCCTACCGGACAGGCTACCGCGCACAGGTTACAGGCAACGCAGCGCTCTTCACCGTCCGGGTCGCGCGTGAGCACGATACGGCCACGGTAACGGGGCGGTAAATAGACCGGCTCTTCCGGATACATCCGCGTTTCGCGTTTCGCGAACGCATGCAGGCCGATCATCCAGATACTGCGTACCTGAGTGCCGAAACCTACTAATAATTCTTTTAAGGTCATGGTCTTTGTGTCCCTTATTGCGCCTGCCACAGAATGACAGCCGCCGTTACCAGCAAGTTGATGAGCGTCAGCGGCAGGCAAACTTTCCAGCCGAAGGACATTACCTGGTCATAACGCGGACGCGGTAACGACGCACGAATCAAAATGAACATCATCATGAAGAACGCGGTTTTCAGCGCGAACCAGACGAATGGCGGTAAGAACGGGCCATGCCAGCCACCGAAGAACAACGTTACCATCAGCGCGGAAACGGTGACGATGCCGATGTACTCCCCCACGAAGAACAGACCGAATTTCATACCGGAATATTCGATGTGGTAACCGTCCGCCAGTTCCTGCTCGGCTTCCGGCTGGTCAAACGGGTGACGGTGACAGACCGCTACGCCCGCGATGGCGAAAGTAACAAACCCAAAGAATTGCGGAATCACGTTCCACAGATGCGCCTGGTTATTGACGATATCGGTCATATTAAATGAACCGGCCTGCGCCACCACGCCCATCAGGGAAAGACCAAGGAACACTTCGTAGCTCACCGTCTGGGCAGACGCGCGCATCGCGCCCAGCAGCGAGTATTTGTTGTTGCTCGACCAACCGGCGAACAGTACCGCGTAAACCGCCAGACCGGCCATCATCAGGGAGAACAAAATCCCGATGTTTAAATCGGCCACCACCCAGTTAGGGCTAACCGGCACAATGGCGAAGGAGAGCAGCAGCGAAGTAAACGCGATCATCGGCGCCAGGGTAAAGATGACGCGATCCGAGAATTTCGGGATCCAGTCTTCTTTAAAGAACATCTTGATCATATCCGCGACCAGCTGGAGCGAGCCGCCCCAGCCAACGCGGTTTGGTCCATAACGGTTCTGGAACAGACCCAGCAGACGACGTTCGCCAAAGCTCATGAAGGCCCCGCAGGTGACGACCACCAGCAGAATCACCACCGCTTTGAGAATGCTCAGCAGGATCTCAATCAGATCCGGTGTAATCCAACTCATTGTTGCGCCTCCCGCAGATCCTCAAGACGCGCGCCAGCCAGAACCGGCGCGATGCCAGGCATACCCATCGGCAGCCCTACCTGCCCTGCCGCTAACCCTTCAGAGATTTCAACCGGCAGCGTCACCGTATTGCCATCGTAGCTAAAGGAGACGCGAGTCCCGGCATTGACGCCCAACTTCGCAGCATCCGCCGGGTTAAGTTTGATATACGGCTGCGGCATACGGCTCTGGAAGACCGGAGAACGCTGAGACAATTCGTCGCTGCCAAACAGGTGGTAATACGGCGCAATACGCCACTGACCGTCCTGCGCCTGGAAGCTTGCCGGCACGGTAGTGAAATAATCCAGACCGCCCTCAGTCGCTTCAATCAAACGCACGCCCGGATCGCCGTGACGCAGTTTGCCGCCCACTTCATCCTGGAATTTGTTCCACGCCTGCGGAGAGTTCCAGCCCGGCGCCCAGGCGAACGGAATTTCAGATCGCGGGGCAGTCGGTTGGTTATTCCCTTCCATTGAGAAGGCGAACATGGTGTCTTTATCCTGCGGCTGACGTGGTTCATGCACGCTGATATTGGCGCGCATCGCCGTACGACCGCTGTAACGATGCGGTTCGCGCGCCAGCTTCTGCCCACGAATGCGGAAGGTCGCATCCGGCGCGGCGTCCTTAATGCCGGCAAATTGCGGCATGGCGGCAATGACCGCGTCGATCACATGGTCAAGCTGTGTCCAGTCCACTTCGCGGTTTTCGACGGTGCTGTGCAGCGAATGCAGCCAGCGCCAGCTTTCCAGCATAATCGTCTTGTTATCGTAGTAGGCCGGGTCATAAACCTGGAAGAAGCGCTGCGCGCGGCCTTCGTTGTTGATGACCGTACCATCGCTTTCGGCGAAGCTTGCCGCGGAAAGCACCAGATGAGCATTTTCCATAATCGCCGTGCGCTGATGGTCAACCACCATCACCAGCGGCGCTTTGGCGAGCGCGGCGTTCACGCGCGTAGCGCTTGCATGACGGTGGAGATCGTTTTCCAGCACCACCACCGCGTCCGCGCTGCCGGTTTCCAGCTCGCCCAACGCATCGTCAAGCGAACCGCCGCCCATCATACCCAGCCCCATGCTGTTCACGGAGCGGGCAATCATAATAATACCGACGTCGGCGCCACGGCCTTTCAGCGCTTTCGCCACGTTGGCGGCCGCCTGAATCACCTCACTGCTACCGGCGTTAGTGCCGGAGATAATCAGCGGTTTTTTCGCGCCGGCCAACGCCTGCACAATGACATCAATTTTGTTTTGCAAGTCGCTGTCGATACCGTCAACCGCAGGCGCTGTATTGTCCAGCGCATGGGCAATCGCAAAGCCCAGGCGCGCCTGATCTTCCACCGGCGCGCGATAAGTCCAGGCGGCGATATCATCCAGACGGGTGTCGTCCACGTTAGTCACGAACAGCGGATGTTTGGCACGCTGGCCGATGTTAAGGATGGCCGCAATCTGCCAGTCGGCCACTTTCTGCGCCGCCGCCATTTCACGCGCTTTACCTTTCACCGCCTGGCGTACCGCCAGCGCAACGCGCGCGCCGGTCTGAGTGACATCCTCACCCAAGACCAGTACCGCGTCATAAGATTCGATCTCCCGCAGCGCCGGGGTGTAAATTCCGCCTTCACGCAGCACTTTCAGCGCCAGTTGCAGACGTTCCTGCTCGCCGCGCGCGATACCGGTGTAGAAGTTTTCCGCACCAACCAGCTCACGCAGCGCAAAGTTGCTCTCAATGCTGGCGCGTGGCGAACCGATACCGATCACTTTCTTCGACTGGCGCAGAATATCCGCCGCGCCCTGCATCGCCTGCTCGGCGTTGAGAGTAATAAAGTCATCGCCACGACGCTGAACCGGCTGACGCGGGCGGTCTTTCAGGTTCACATAGCCATAGCCGAAACGACCGCGGTCGCAGAGGAAGTAATGGTTAACGGTACCGTTGTAACGGTTTTCGATACGGCGCAGTTCGCCATAGCGCTCGCCCGGGCTGATGTTACAGCCGATGGAACACTGCTGGCAGATGCTCGGCGCAAACTGCATGTCCCATTTACGGTTGTAACGCTCGGAGTGCGTTTTATCGGTGAAGACGCCGGTCGGGCAAATCTCGACCAGGTTACCGGAGAATTCGCTTTCCAGCGTACCGTCTTCCGGACGCCCGAAGTAGACGTTGTCATGCGCGCCATAGACGCCCAGATCGGTACCGTCAGCATAATCTTTGTAGTAACGTACACAACGGTAGCAGGCGATGCAGCGGTTCATTTCGTGCGAGATGAACGGCCCCAGATCCTGGTTGCGGTGGGTACGTTTGGTGAAACGGTAGCGGCGGAAACTGTGACCCGTCATCACGGTCATATCCTGAAGATGGCAGTTACCGCCCTCTTCACAGACCGGACAGTCGTGCGGGTGGTTAGTCATCAGCCACTCCACCACGCTTTCACGGAACTGTTTCGCTTCTTCGTCGTCAATAGAGATAAAGGTACCGTCGGTGGCTGGCGTCATACAGGACATCACCAGGCGACCACGCGTATCTTCCGCGTTTTGGTATTGCTTCACCGCACACTGGCGGCAAGCACCGACGCTTCCCAGCGCCGGGTGCCAGCAAAAATACGGAATATCAAGGCCGAGGGACAGACATGCCTGTAGCAGGTTGTCCGCGCCGTTGACCTCGTATTCTTTGCCGTCTACATGAATCGTAGCCATTAGCATGCTTCCAAATTAAAAATCGTTAACTCACCAGCGCTCTTTGAGCAGGTTCGGCTGAATACCATTGATTAAATGGGTATTACTGAACGGCTGCTTGATGCCAGCTTCGAATTCTTCGCGGAAATACTTAATTGCGCTTTGCAGTGGCTCAACCGCGCCCGGCGCATGCGCGCAGAAGGTTTTACCCGGCCCGAGGAATCGACACAGTTGCTCAAGCGTCTCGATATCCCCCGGCTGGCCTTCGCCACGCTCCAGCGCGCGCAGAATTTTCACGCTCCACGGCAACCCGTCGCGGCATGGCGTACACCAGCCGCAGGATTCGCGGGCAAAGAACTCTTCCAGGTTACGCACCAGCGACACCATGCCGATTTCGTGGTCTACCGCCATCGCCAGCGCGGTGCCCAGACGGCTCCCCGCTTTACCGATGCTTTCGAATTCCATCGGCAGATCGAGGTGTGCTTCGGTCAGGAAGTCTGTCCCCGCGCCGCCCGGTTGCCAGGCTTTGAATTTCAGGCCGTCACGCATACCGCCGGCGTAGTCTTCGAGGATCTCGCGCGCGATGGTGCCGAACGGTAATTCCCACAGGCCCGGATTCTTCACGCGGCCCGAGAAGCCCATCAGCTTGGTACCCGCATCTTTGCTTTTCGAGATGTTCTGGTACCACTCCACGCCGTTGGCGAGGATTGCCGGGACGTTACACAACGTTTCGACGTTATTCACACAGGTCGGCTTGCCCCATACGCCGGAGGTCGCCGGGAAAGGCGGCTTGGAGCGCGGGTTCGCGCGGCGGCCTTCGAGGGAGTTAATCAGCGCCGTTTCTTCACCACAGATGTAACGCCCTGCCCCGGTGTGGACAAACAGTTCGAAGTCGAACCCGGTGCCCATGATATTTTTGCCAAGCAGCCCGGCCTCGGTTGCTTCGGCAATCGCACGGCGCAGATGTACAGCCGCTTCGATATATTCGCCGCGCAGGAAGATGTAACCACGATACGCTTTCAGCGCGAACGCGGAGATCAGCATGCCTTCCACCAGCAGGTGCGGCAGTTGTTCCATCAGCAGACGGTCTTTATAGGTGCCCGGCTCCATTTCATCGGCGTTACACAGCAGGTAACGGATGTTCATGGATTCATCTTTCGGCATCAGGCTCCACTTCAGACCGGTGGAAAAGCCCGCGCCGCCGCGCCCTTTCAGACCAGCGTCTTTTACCTGGCTGACGATTTCATCCGGAGACAGGCCGGTCAGCGCCTTACGCGCGCCTTCGTAGCCGTTTTTGCTACGATATTCATCCAGCCAGACCGGCTGTTTGTCATCGCGCAGACGCCAGGTCAGCGGATGGGTTTCGGGAGTACGGATAACGTTTTTCATTTATACCGCTCCAGTAGTTCAGGAATGGCTTCCGGGGTCAGATGGCTGTGAGTATCCTCATCAATCATCATGTTCGGCCCTTTATCGCAATTCCCCAGGCAGCAGGTCGGCAGCAGCGTAAAGCGGCCATCAAAGGTCGTCTGCCCCGGTTTGATGTTGAGATTTTTTTCCAGCGCGGCCTGAATCCCCTGATAGCCGGTGATATGGCACACCACGCTGTCGCAGTAGCGAATCACGTGGCGACCGACCGGCTGACGGAAGATCTGGCTGTAGAATGTGGCGACGCCTTCGACGTCGCTCGCCGGAATACCCAGCACATCGGCAATAGCGTAGATCGCGCCGTCCGGCACCCAGCCACGCTGCTTCTGAACGATTTTCAGCGCTTCAATGGACGCCGCACGCGGGTCTTCGTAGTGGTGCTTCTCGTGCTCTATCGCTTCACGCTCTGCCGCACTCAGCTCAAAAGCCTCGGTTTGTGGTTGTTGATTCTCGTGCATAATTAGCGGTCCACATCTGACATAACAAAATCGATACTACCCAGATAGACAATCAGGTCGGAGACCAGGCTACCGCGGATCGCCGAGGGAATCTGCTGCAGGTGCGCAAAGCTCGGCGTGCGCACGCGGGTACGGTAGCTCATAGTGCTGCCGTCGCTGGTCAGGTAGTAACTGTTAATCCCCTTCGTCGCTTCCACCATCTGGAAGGACTCCTGCGCCGGCATCACCGGGCCCCAGGAGACCTGCAGGAAGTGGGTGATCAGGGTTTCGATATGTTGCAGCGTGCGCTCTTTCGGCGGCGGCGTGGTCAGCGGGTGATCCGCTTTGAACGGCCCTTCCGGCATGTTATCGAGGCACTGCTGAAGAATGCGCAGACTCTGGCGCAGCTCTTCCACTTTCAGCATCACGCGGGTATAGCAGTCGGAAACGCCGCCGCCCACCGGCACTTCAAAGTCAAAGTTTTCGTAGCCAGAATATGGACGCCATTTACGCACGTCGAAGTCTATCCCGGTCGCGCGCAGCCCTGCGCCGGTGGTGCCCCACTCCAGCGCCTCTTTCGCGCCGTAAGCGGCAACGCCCTGCGAACGCCCTTTCAGAATGGTGTTACGCAGCGCGGCTTTCTCGTAAGAGTCCAGACGCTTCGGCATCCACTCAAGGAACTCTCGCAGCAGGCGATCCCAACCGCGCGGCAAGTCGTGCGCGACGCCGCCGATACGGAACCAGGCCGGGTGCATACGGAAACCGGTAATGGCTTCCACCAGATCATAAATTTTCTGCCGGTCGGTAAAGGCAAAGAAGACCGGGGTCATCGCGCCGACGTCCTGAATAAAGGTCGAAATGTACAGCAGATGACTGTTAATGCGGAACAGTTCGGAGAGCATCACGCGGATGACGTTCACACGATCCGGGACGGTGATCCCCGCCAGTTTTTCTACCGCCAGCACGTACGGCATTTCATTGACGCAACCACCGAGGTATTCGATACGGTCGGTATAGGGAATGTAGCTATGCCAGGACTGGCGCTCGCCCATTTTTTCGGCGCCGCGGTGGTGATAGCCGATATCCGGCACGCAGTCGACGATTTCTTCGCCGTCAAGTTGCAGGATAATACGAAACGCACCGTGCGCAGACGGGTGGTTCGGGCCGAGGTTGAGGAACATAAAGTCCTCGTTGTCAGTCCCGCGCTTCATCCCCCAGTCTTCCGGCTTAAAGGTCAACGCTTCCATCTCCAGATCCTGCTTGGCTTTGGTCAGCTCAAACGGGTCGAATTCGGTCGCGCGCGCCGGATAATCTTTACGCAGCGGATGGCCTTCCCAGGTTTGCGGCATCATGATGCGCGTCAGGTGCGGGTGGCCTTCGATATCAATGCCAAACATCTCCCAGGTCTCACGCTCGTACCAGTTGGCGTTAGGGAAAAGTTTAGTGAAGGTCGGCACGCGCAGGTCGTTTTCAGACAACGCCACCTTGAGCATAATATCGCGATTACGCTCAATGGAAATCAGGTGGTAGAAAACGGAAAAATCCGCGGCGGGTAACCCGTCACGGTGCGTACGCAGGCGTTCATCCATGCCGTGTAAGTCAAACAGCATGACGTAAGGTTTCGGCAGTTTCTTTAAGAAATCGCCAACCTCCAGTAGTTGTTCACGCTTGACCCAAACAACGGGGATACCGGTGCGGGTCGCCTGAACGGTAAAGGCATCCGGCCCAAAACGGTTGCGCAGTTCGCCGATAACCGGATCATCAAGATGATCGCGGGTACTCCATGCAGCGTCTTGCGCGGTTAAGTCGGTCATATTGTTCACCATTGCAAATGGTCCGTGGTGGTCGGCAGTGCTTCGCGCTATTAAAATAGTGGTTAGCGAAGTGAAGTGCTGCTGCCGACAGGCGCAAATTAAATCTCGTCCGGGGTACGCAGGTTCGTGACGGCAATACGCTCGCCGCGTTTACGTTCGCGTTCTGGCTGCATATTGGCGCGATACACGCCCTGATCGCCCACCACCCATGAGAGCGGACGGCGCTCTTTGCCAATCGATTCTTGCAGCAGCATCAACGCTTGCATATACGCTTCCGGACGCGGCGGACAGCCAGGGATATACACATCCACCGGGATAAACTTATCAACGCCCTGCACTACCGAATAAATATCGTACATGCCGCCGGAGTTGGCGCAGGCGCCCATAGAAATGACCCATTTTGGCTCCAGCATTTGGTCATACAGACGCTGAATAACCGGAGCCATTTTGGTAAAGCAGGTACCGGCCACCACCATCAGATCAGCCTGACGTGGCGACGCACGCAGCACTTCCGCGCCGAAACGGGCAACGTCATGCACTGCGGTAAACGAGGTCACCATCTCTACATAGCAGCAAGAAAGGCCGAAGTTGTAGGGCCAAATTGAGTTTTTACGGCCCCAGTTAACCATGTCATGCAGTTTGCCCATGAACACGTTTTTGTTAACTTCCTGCTCCAGGGGGTCGGTTACGATCTCCTGTTTTTGCAGGGGGTAACGGTCATTCTCACCGTTAGGATCTATGCGGGTGAGCGTATAATCCATCTTAATGCCTCGCGGTTAGCGTTGACGATTAGCGATACTGTTCGTTTCCGGGTTCATACGCTCGCGGCGTGAACGCGCGGGCGTCCAGTCCAACGCGCCAATACGCGCCAGATAAACCAGACCAGCCAGTAACACAAAAATAAAAATTGCAGCTTCCACAAAGCCAACCCAGCCGCTTTCGCGGATAGAAGTTGACCATGCGAACAGATACAGCGCTTCAACGTCGAAGATAACGAAGAACATGGCTACCAGGTAAAACTTGGCAGACAAGCGTAAGCGGGCGGTGCCGACCGAGTCGATACCTGATTCAAACGGAACGTTCTTGTGCCTCGCGCGTGCGCGACCGCCCAAAAACCAACCGCCTACCAGCATCAGGCAGCACAGGCCAATGGCAACGATAAGAAAGATAGCGAATGCCCAGTGATGAGCGATGACTTCAGTGGATGTTGACATACTCATTGCTTACTCATCAAAAGTAGCGCCAGTTCCTCTGCTCTTTACGGCAGATGGACGCCACATCGATTCAGGGGAGGAATAAAAAAACCCTACAATTACTGTAGAAAATGATAAAAACAGCTAATTGATGTGGTTTTTTACTCCTTTCTATAACCTTTTGTCAACTTTAACAAAAGTTCCTTCACATTAATTTACATCAATTCATCATCATTAACATTAAGTGCCATCCTGGAGAAAATGACTCTTCGACCAGGGGGGATTTTATGTTGTTGAATCGTGTCCGTTGTGAAGCAAAAGAAATAACACACACCTATTTTGACAGGAATTTGTGAAGATGCCTCCCCCTAAATGGGAGTATTTTCTTGATCTGTGACACGCTTTTGTTAATTCACCCCCTAAAACAGCAACAATTTCTCTAGTTTTTTAACATGCAAATTCATAAAATGGATGTTCTGGTTATTTTTTGCCCACATTGAACTGCGAATCGCTACTGGCTGATTTACCGCAACTTTTACAATTTGTGCGGTTAAGCGCGTACAGATGGGCACAAAAAAAGAGCCACTGAGCGTTTTTTCATCGCCAGCGGCTCTTTTTTACATTTACGACTTAGCGCCTTTTGCCTGCGAGCTACTCAAAACCCCCTTCCACCATCAGCGGATCATCTCCGCCCTCTGCAGAAAACTGGTTGTAATGCCATGGGTTTTGATAGCTTTCCATCGCATGGAAAATCACCATCGCCAGCTCGTTCTGGCTATTGGGATCGCGGCACAACATATATTCCGTATCCAGCAAAGGCGGTAATCCATCTGCGGCGCCCAGCACGCGAAGGTCGGGACTCATCATTTCGACAGGTCGAGCCGTTACGCCAAGACCGGCTTTAACGGCCGCGCGTACCGCCAGTAATGTAGAGGCCACATAGGCCAGCCGCCAGGGAATACCCGCTGCATTTAGCGTCTCCAGCACCATATCGCGGAATGGGCTGGGATCGTCCAGCAGGACTAATGGTACGGGCTCTCCCCTTTGCAAAACATACTCAGCCGCACAATACCAATGGGTGGGCGAGGTCCGCAAATTCAGACAGTCCAGCGAATGAGGTTGGTTAGTCGTCACCACCAAATCTACTTCCTGCGATTTAACCATGTCCACCATATAGGCGTTGCGTTTTACCCGTACATCAAGCGCGAGTTTCGGATAAACCGAGCTGATTCGGCTAAGCAAAAAAGGCAGGATAGTATCAGCTGATTCATCAGAAGCGCCGATTGTTAACACTCCCTGAAGATTACTGAACATTAATGATGAACACGCCTCATCATTAAAACGCAGGATTTTTCTGGCGTACCCCAGAAGCTGGATACCGTGTTCGCTCAAAAGTTTGTTACGACCATGGCGGGCGAACAATTCCTTTCCCACGAGTTGCTCAAGACGCTGCATTTGCTGACTGACCGCAGACTGAGTACGACATACCGCCGCCGCCGCCGCGGCGAAGGTGTTCAGATCGGCAACGGCCACGAACGTTCTCAGCAGATCGAGATCGAGGTTAATTATCGGACGATTTGCATTTATCATAATTTTTCACTTACTGACGGGTCATATCGGGCTGACCTGGTTAATGCTGTGCATTCAGAAACAAGCAATTCCATTTGTAATGTGCATCCTTCGCAGTACCGCCTGGTTACCCAGGTAAATGTTAGAATGTAATTGAAAATACGACCAAAACACTTCTCTTACTTACTGATATAATACCAAATGCAACTGATCGGGATATATCAAAGAGAATGTGTCATACCTTTAGGCGTCTACAGATTTCTGCTAATGATGGACGTGTAAATCTTGTAACAGCGTCAAATAGTTTACCGAGACGCACAGATACAAAAACAATATATTGAACAATAGGTTATGTATAAAATCGCGTCATGATAATTAGCAGACAACGCAGACTACGCCCCCGTTTCGGATCATTATCTTAACCTAAAACCGCTATATTTATAAGTATTATTACGAATAATCTTAACCTGGGATATGTTATACTAATCCGACCAGAAAGATATTATTACGACTTTAGTAAATGCTTTTTAAATATTAAATAATAATTAATTAAGATTTCTACCATTCATTAATTATACTTAACAATAGTTTCACACCACCCGCCGCCGGAAAGGTCTAACCTTCTCATTTTACCTTTAATACTCAGTATTTCCGAAATAGCCGACGCGACACTAATGATGAATGCTTATCTCTCATAAAACAGATAATTTCTGACAACATAAAAAACCACATTACGCGCAACCACATAGAACAAAACACTATACATACAGACAAAAATAGAAAATGCATCTAACCAAATGATTTTATGAAGTTTTAAACAGTACGAAAGCGCGTTAAAAATAAACAAAATCTTCTTCTGTTCACTCTTCAAAACTCACCGTCGTGGGAGTACATTGTTTCGTGCTGACTTCCACGGCAGGGAGTGGCAATAACAGCTAAAAGGTCAAGATTCATGTCCCCCATTGAAAAATCCAGCAAACTCGAAAATGTCTGTTATGACATTCGTGGCCCCGTTCTGAAAGAAGCGAAACGCCTTGAGGAAGAAGGTAATAAAGTTCTTAAACTGAATATCGGCAACCCCGCCCCCTTCGGATTCGAAGCGCCGGACGAAATTCTGGTCGATGTCATTCGTAATTTGCCGACGGCGCAAGGATATTGCGACTCGAAAGGGCTTTATTCCGCCCGTAAAGCGATTATGCAGCATTATCAGGCCCGTGGAATGCGCGATGTAACCGTGGAAGATATCTATATCGGTAACGGCGTTTCCGAGCTGATCGTTCAGGCGATGCAGGCGTTGCTTAACAGTGGCGATGAAATGCTGGTTCCCGCGCCCGATTATCCGTTATGGACAGCAGCGGTATCGCTCTCCAGCGGCAAGGCGGTACATTATCTTTGCGATGAATCTTCCGACTGGTTCCCGGACCTTGACGATATCCGCGCCAAAATCACCCCACGTACGCGTGGTATTGTCATTATTAATCCAAACAACCCTACTGGCGCCGTCTATTCTAAAGAATTGTTGATGGAAATTGTCAACATTGCGCGCGAGCATAATCTCATCATCTTCGCCGATGAAATTTATGACAAGATTCTCTATGACGATGCCGAACATCACTCTATCGCCGCACTGGCGCCTGATCTGCTGACCATCACCTTTAATGGTTTGTCTAAAACCTATCGCGTCGCCGGCTTCCGCCAGGGCTGGATGGTGCTGAACGGGCCGAAAAAACATGCGAAAGGCTATATTGAAGGGCTGGAGATGTTAGCCTCAATGCGCCTGTGCGCCAACGTCCCGGCGCAACATGCTATTCAGACCGCGCTCGGCGGCTATCAAAGCATTAGCGAATTTATTCTGCCGGGCGGTCGACTGTATGAACAGCGTAACCGCGCCTGGGAGTTGATTAACGATATTCCCGGCGTTTCCTGCGTAAAACCGCGCGGCGCGTTGTACATGTTCCCCAGGATCGACGCTAAACGTTTTAATATTCACGACGACCAGAAGATGGTGCTGGACTTCCTGCTACAGGAAAAGGTGCTGCTGGTGCAAGGTACCGCCTTTAACTGGCCGTGGCCGGATCACTTCCGCATTGTGACGCTACCGCGTGAAGATGACCTGGAGATGGCCATCAACCGCTTTGGGCGTTTCCTCTCAGGCTACCATCAATAATCTTAAATTCAGGCTACTTCGGTAGCCTGAATTGCATCTTCATCACCCTCCCCGCACAATGAAGTCTGCCGCAGTGAAAACAAAAGGTAATCTATGAAGCAGAGCCATTTTTTCGCCCATCTCTCCCGCATGAAGTTGATTAACCGCTGGCCGCTGATGCGTAACGTGCGTACGGAAAACGTCTCCGAACATAGTCTGCAGGTGGCGATGGTCGCCCATGCGTTGGCGGCGATAAAAAACCGTAAATTTGGCGGCCAGCTCAATGCTGAACGCATCGCGCTTCTGGCGATGTATCATGATGCCTCGGAAGTACTGACCGGCGATCTGCCAACGCCGGTAAAATATTTTAATTCCCAGATAGCTCAGGAATATAAAGCGATCGAAAAAATCGCCCAGCAAAAGCTGGTTGATATGGCGCCGGATGAATTACACGATATTTTCGCACCGCTTATTGATGAGAATGCCTGGAGCAAAGAAGAACAGGCAATCGTAAAGCAGGCCGATGCGCTTTGCGCCTACCTGAAATGCCTGGAGGAGCTCTCAGCGGGAAATAATGAGTTTAGACTGGCAAAAACGCGGCTGGAAAAAACGCTGGAATTACGTCGCAGCCAGGAGATGGACTATTTTATGGCGGTGTTCGTGCCAAGTTTCCATCTCTCTCTTGACGAGATAAGCCAGGATTCACCGCTTTAGTTGCCGGATGGCGGCTAACGCCTTATCCGGCCTACCGTTCTTCCCGTAGGCCTGATAAGCGTAGCGCCATCAGGCCTTTTCCAGCCTGGGGTTAAAACGGAAACAACATCGGAATCATCACAATACAAACCGCCATCACAATAAGCGTGAACGGCACGCCAAGCTTCACAAAATCGCTAAAGCTATAGTTTCCCGGCCCCAGAACCAGAGTATTGACCGGCGATGAAACCGGCGTCATAAAGGCGGCGGATGCCGCCATCGCTACTGCCATCGCAAACGGATAGGGCGACACCCCCATCGATTTCGCCGCCGCCAGCGCAATCGGCGCCATCAGCACCGCCGTTGCCGTGTTAGAAATGAACAGTCCTATGACGGCGCACAGCACGAACAGGCATCCCAGCATCATATACGGCCCATAGCCGCCGCCGATATCCATTAACCCTTGCACGACCAGAGAGACGCCGCCGGTTTTTTGCAACGCCAGCGCAAACGGCATCATACCCACAATCAAGATAATACTCGGCCAGTGGATCGCTTTATACGCGCTTTCAGCATCAATACAGCGAAATTTCCCCATCAGCAGGCAGGCGATAATCGCCGCGCTCGGATTGGGAATTTCATCGGTCAACATCAGCGCCACCATCAGTACCAGGCAGAAAATGGCGTGCGGCGCCTGGCTGTGCGCCGGCGAGGCTTCGCTGACCTCGACCGGCATATTCAGCACCACAAAGTCGCGGCCTTTTTGCCCCAGCAGGCTGATTAACTTCCAGTTCCCCACGACCAGAATGATATCGCCCATCAATAACGGTTCATCGGCCAGCGACCCTTCCAGCGCGACGCCGTCGCGTTTCAGGCCGACCACATTCAGCCCGTAACGTGTACGGAAGGCGATTTCACGCACCGACTTGCCTATCAGTTCAGACTTCGGAATAAGCGAAATTTCCGCCATGCCAACATCCAACGCCTGATCGGAAAAATATTCTCCACGCAATACCATCGGTTCCAGCAGTTGCTCGGCGCAGAACTCTCTGAGGTCAACCTCCGCCGCCGACATATCAATCAGCAGAACGTCGCGAGCGCGAAACTCCGATACGCCGTTCACATTGACGATAACCCGCCGAAAGCGCCGCCAGCGTTCAACGCCGATGACATTGGCGCCGTAACGTTCGCGCAGTTTAAGGTCGTCCAGCCGCTGTCCCACCATCGGCGAACCGGGGCGAATCGCCAGACGACGCGCGCGCCCCGTCAGACGGTACTCGCGGATAAGATCGCGGAAAGTGCGACGCTTACCGGCCTGTTGTCCGGGCGCATCGCCTTTTAGCATGAAGCGCATCACCAGCATATAAACAATGCCGAGCGCCAACACCACTACCCCCAGCGGCGTCACGCTAAAAAAGTTGAACCCGTGCAGGCCTTCACGCAGCAGTTCACTGTTAACCACCAGGTTCGGCGGCGTCGCCACCAGCGTCATCATTCCGCTGATAAGCCCGGCAAAACTCAGCGGCATCATCAGGCGCGAAGGCGAGGTCTGCATATGCATAGAAACGCTAAGAACAACGGGGATAAAAATCGCCACCACGCCGGTTGAACTCATGAAAGCACCAAGTCCGGCGACGGTGATCATCAGTAAAACCAGCATCTTGATTTCACTGCTGCCCGCCATTTTAACCAGCCAGGTACCGACCACCGTCGCAACGCCGGTGCGCACGAGGCCGTCGCCAATAATAAATAAGGCGGCGATAAGAATGACATTCGGATCGCTAAAGCCGGAGAAGGCTTCCGAAAGGGTCAAGGTACCGCTAAGGACAAAAGCAACAATGACGAATAAAGCCACCGCATCCATACGTACTTTGCCCGTCGCAAACAACACGACGGCAATCGCCAGTAAAGAGAGAACCCAAATCAATTCACCGTTCACAACATATCCTTGTCAGATGAGAAGATAACGTGATTCTGCCATAAATATGCCCCGCCAGGGCGGGGCATATCATGATCAGGTCTTTCTTAACACCACCACATCGCCGTTTGGTTGTTTAGCGACCGATAATTGCGTCAGGCTATCCAACGCAAAATCAACATCCGCCAGACGCGGCGTGTCGGCCGGCGCATTGACCGCAATGACGTGGCAGCCCGCAGCCAGTCCGGACAGCACGCCAGCCGGGGCATCTTCTACTACGACGCACTCCTGAGGGGCCAGGCCAAGCAGTTGTGCGCCCAGCAAATACGCATCCGGCTCCGGTTTGCCGCGTTTGACTCGTTCGGCGGTGACAAACACCTCTGGCGCTGGAAGGCCCGCGACCTGATGGCACGCACGCGCGACCGGCATTGAACCGGAGGTGACGATAGCCCACGGAATGCCCGCTTTATTCAGGTGATTGAGTAAATCGACTGCCCCCGGCAACGCGGTGATCCCTGCGGTTTCAGTGGCTTCTATTTGCTCCAGGCGCGTAAACTCAGCGGCAATTTCCGCCTCCGATTTACCCGCCATAAAATGCCGCAACGAGGTGATCGCCTGTTTGCCATGAATAAAGCCCAGCACCTCATCATGAGCAAGGTTAAAACGATCGGCCCAGCTACACCACGCGCGTTCGACGGCAGGTAATGAGTCAACCAACGTTCCATCCAGATCAAACAGAAAACCTTTACACTGCACGTGAGCCTCCTCAGGCATTAATGATTTGATTGATTTCATTCGCGCTCAGGTGGTACTGACGCGGGCAGGCATGCCAGACATTCAACATCCGCTGGTATTTTTCCCACATCGGCGTCTGGGCATTAAAGCCGTGCGTCCCGGCGTCAAAGTGAGTGTAGCGTCCTTCTATATTCACCATAAAACGGACATAGCCGAGGTAACGCGCTTCCGTCGCGGCGTCAAACCCCAGGAAGGTGACGCGACGTTCGTCGATGGCTTGCGTATCTTTGAGGTTGGTCCAGGAGACGTGCAGCGCATGGTACATCTCCATAATATCGATGATGGTACGACAGGTCTCTTCCGTCAGCTCGCCAAACTCGCGATCCAGCTCGCGCATCTGCAGGCCGTAGCCGCGTTCAATAATTGTTTGTAAGCGACGGTAACGCTCGGCGTTGGTGGGATCGAGCATCGTCATCATTTTGTACTGGTTAGACAAAATCAGACGTTGCGCGTTGGTCATTTCCATTTTGAACTCCTGTATCACGCTATGGCGATGAAAAAAAGAAGGCATTGGTATGCCTTCTTTTATATGCGTAATCCGGGGTCAATTACAAATCATCCAAGAAAGTTTTATCCAGTTGTTTGAAGGCGCGCTTAAGCGTGTCAGCTAATGCCTGGTAATCCGGCTTTCCTTCTACCGGCGCCAGCGCTTGTCCAGCCTCCTGCAATTTACCGCGAACTTCGTAAAACCAGTTAAGGATTGAAGGCGGCAATGGCGTCAAGGAACGTTTCCCTAACCACCATAATCCCTGCATAGGCAAGCTCAGGGCGAACAGGGCGGTCGCCACGGCCGGACCTAACTGACCGCCCAGCGCTATCTGCCAGCATAATGTAAAGACGGCGACAGGCGGCATAAATCGTATGGCATAGCGCGTCATACGAATGACGCGGTTTTCGACGAAAACGGGCGCCAGCCGCTTTTCCATCGGCCACGTCTTCGCGTAGTGCTGCCCCCGGCGAAATAAGCTAAAAAAATTTACGGAGCGATTATCCGGCGTCGACATGGCCTACCTCAATTTCACATATAAAATTTAAAAAATTTGTGCAAAACAACAACTGCGAGGGACAACGTTCAAAACATTTTGTCTTCGATACCCACTATCAGGTATCCTGTGTCGGCCTGTCAAAGGCCGGTAGTTTAAAATCATTGAGTCGTCAATATTACACATAGTATGCCATTGGCTGAAAAATACGCAAAATGGCATAGACTCAAAGGTATTTCTTCCATCATGCCCAAAAAAACTCCTGCGCATGATGTTAATCATAAATGTCAGGGCTATCATGCGCTACGCTCTATGGCTCACTGACGTTTTTTTAGCCACGTATCATAAATAGGTACTTCCATGTCGAGTAAGTTAGTACTGGTTCTGAACTGCGGTAGTTCTTCACTGAAATTTGCAATTATTGATGCAGTTAATGGTGATGAATACCTTTCTGGTTTAGCCGAATGTTTCCATCTGCCAGAAGCACGCATCAAATGGAAAATGGACGGCAGTAAACAAGAAGCGGCTTTAGGTGCAGGCGCCGCTCACAGTGAAGCGCTGAACTTTATCGTTAACACTATTCTGGCACAAAAACCAGAACTGTCTGCGCAGTTAACTGCAATTGGTCACCGTATCGTACACGGCGGCGAGAAGTATACCAGCTCCGTAGTCATTGATGAGTCCGTCATTCAGGGCATCAAAGATTCCGCCTCTTTCGCACCGCTGCATAACCCGGCTCACCTGATTGGTATCGCCGAAGCGCTGAAATCTTTCCCGCAGCTGAAAGATAAAAACGTCGCCGTGTTCGACACCGCCTTCCATCAGACCATGCCGGAAGAATCTTACCTGTATGCCCTGCCGTACAGCCTGTATAAAGAACATGGCGTTCGTCGCTATGGCGCACACGGCACCAGCCACTTCTATGTAACTCAGGAAGCGGCAAAAATGCTGAACAAGCCGGTAGAAGAACTGAACATTATCACCTGCCACCTGGGCAACGGCGGTTCTGTTTCCGCTATCCGTAACGGTAAATGCGTGGATACCTCTATGGGTCTGACCCCGCTGGAAGGCCTGGTCATGGGTACCCGTTCCGGCGATATCGACCCTGCGATTATCTTCCACCTGCACGACACTCTGGGCATGAGCGTGGATCAGATCAACAAAATGCTGACCAAAGAGTCCGGTCTGCTGGGTCTGACTGAAGTGACCAGCGACTGCCGTTATGTTGAAGACAACTACGCCACCAAAGAAGACGCAAAACGTGCGATGGACGTTTACTGCCACCGCCTGGCGAAATACATCGGTTCTTACACCGCTCTGATGGACGGTCGTCTGGATGCAGTCGTGTTCACCGGCGGTATCGGTGAAAACGCCGCGATGGTTCGCGAGCTGTCTCTGGGCAAACTGGGCGTACTGGGCTTTGAAGTCGACCACGAACGTAACCTGGCGGCCCGCTTCGGCAAATCTGGTTTCATCAACAAAGAAGGTACCCGTCCGGCGGTGGTGATCCCAACCAACGAAGAACTGGTTATCGCGCAGGACGCGAGCCGTCTGACTGCCTGATTTCACACCGCCAGCCTCGCTGGCGGTGCTGTTTTGTAACCCGTCCCCAAAAGACGGTAACGAAAGAGGATAAACCGTGTCCCGTATTATTATGCTGATCCCTACCGGAACCAGCGTCGGTCTGACCAGCGTCAGCCTCGGCGTCATCCGTGCTATGGAACGCAAAGGCGTTCGTCTGAGCGTCTTTAAGCCTATCGCCCAGCCTCGCGCTGGCGGCGATGCGCCTGACCAGACCACCACTATCGTTCGCGCGAACTCTACCCTGCCGGCGGCTGAACCGCTGAAGATGAGCCACGTTGAATCTCTGCTCTCCAGCAACCAGAAAGACGTGCTGATGGAAGAGATCATCGCAAACTACCATGCGAATACCAAAGACGCGGAAGTGGTGCTGGTTGAAGGTCTGGTTCCGACCCGTAAACATCAGTTCGCTCAGTCTCTGAACTATGAAATCGCGAAAACGCTGAATGCGGAAATCGTTTTTGTCATGTCTCAGGGTACCGACACGCCAGAACAGCTGAACGAGCGTATCGAACTGACGCGCAGCAGCTTCGGCGGCGCGAAAAACACCAACATCACCGGCGTTATCATCAACAAACTGAATGCGCCGGTTGATGAACAAGGCCGTACTCGCCCGGATCTGTCAGAGATTTTTGACGACTCTTCCAAAGCGCAGGTGATCAAAATCGATCCTGCTAAACTGCAGGAATCCAGCCCGCTGCCGGTTCTGGGCGCGGTGCCGTGGAGCTTCGACCTGATTGCGACCCGCGCTATCGATATGGCGCGTCACCTGAACGCCACCATCATTAACGAAGGCGATATCAAAACCCGCCGCGTTAAATCCGTTACGTTCTGCGCGCGCAGTATTCCGCATATGCTGGAGCATTTCCGCGCAGGATCGTTGTTAGTGACCTCAGCTGACCGTCCGGACGTACTGGTCGCAGCTTGCCTGGCCGCGATGAACGGCGTAGAAATCGGCGCCCTGCTGCTGACCGGCGGCTATGAAATGGACGCGCGCATTTCTAAACTGTGCGAACGCGCATTCGCCACCGGTCTGCCGGTCTTTATGGTGAACACCAACACCTGGCAGACTTCGCTGAGCCTGCAAAGCTTCAATCTGGAAGTTCCGGTTGATGACCATGAGCGCATCGAGAAAGTTCAGGAATACGTCGCGAACTACGTTAACGCTGACTGGATCGAGTCGCTGACCGCCACTTCCGAGCGTAGCCGTCGTCTCTCTCCGCCGGCGTTCCGCTACCAACTGACTGAGCTGGCGCGTAAAGCCGGTAAACGCGTAGTGCTGCCGGAAGGCGACGAACCGCGTACCGTCAAAGCGGCGGCAATCTGCGCTGAACGCGGCATCGCCACTTGCGTACTGCTGGGCAACCCGGATGAAATCAACCGCGTCGCGGCATCTCAGGGCGTAGAGCTGGGCGCAGGTATTGAAATCGTCGATCCGGAAGTGGTGCGTGAAAGCTATGTCGCTCGCCTGGTTGAGCTGCGTAAGAGCAAAGGCATGACCGAACCGGTTGCCCGCGAACAGCTGGAAGACAACGTGGTGCTCGGCACGCTGATGCTGGAGCAAGACGAAGTCGACGGCCTGGTTTCCGGCGCGGTTCATACCACCGCCAACACCATCCGTCCGCCGCTGCAGCTTATTAAAACGGCGCCGGGTAGCTCCCTGGTCTCTTCTGTGTTCTTTATGCTACTGCCGGAACAGGTTTACGTTTACGGCGACTGCGCAATCAACCCAGACCCGACTGCAGAGCAGCTGGCAGAAATCGCGATTCAGTCTGCGGATTCCGCCATTGCCTTCGGCATCGAACCGCGTGTGGCAATGCTCTCCTACTCCACCGGCACCTCTGGCGCGGGCAGCGACGTAGAGAAAGTACGTGAAGCGACGCGTCTGGCGCAGGAAAAACGTCCTGACCTGATGATCGACGGTCCGTTGCAGTACGACGCCGCGGTCATGGCTGACGTAGCGAAATCCAAAGCGCCGAACTCGCCGGTTGCGGGTCGCGCTACCGTGTTCATTTTCCCGGATCTGAACACCGGTAACACCACCTACAAAGCGGTACAGCGTTCTGCCGACCTGATCTCCATCGGGCCGATGCTGCAGGGTATGCGCAAGCCGGTGAACGACCTGTCCCGTGGCGCGCTGGTTGACGATATCGTCTACACCATCGCCCTGACGGCGATCCAGGCTTCTCAACAGCAGCAGTAACAGTAAAAGCTAATGCCGGATGGCGGCGTGAACGCCTTGTCCGGCCTACAGGTGAGATACCGTTGTAGGCCGGATAAGACGCGTTAGCATCGCCATCCGGCATTCTGCTATTTACCCTGCAAAGCGGAATTTTTTGCTTAACTGCGCTGCATCAATGAATAACTATTCCCTTCTTCTCATACTTGGCCTCTTTGCTTTGCAACAGGGATAGTCCGTCATGTCTGTCGTTACAGAATCAAAAACAGCCAGAAAATGGGCAATGCCCGATACGCTGGTCATCATCTTTTTTGTCGCCATTTTAACCAGTATCGCCACCTGGGTCGTCCCCGTTGGGATGTTTGATAGCCAGGAAGTGCAGTATCAGGTCGATGGTCAGACAAAAACCCGCAAAGTCGTCGACCCGCACTCTTTTCGCATTGTGACCAATGAGGCCGGGGAAGCGCAGTATCATCGCGTACAATTTTTCACTACCGGCGATGAAAGACCAGGGCTGATGAATTTTCCGTTTGAAGGGTTAACATCCGGATCGAAATTCGGCACTGCCGTCGGCATCATTATGTTTATGTTGGTGATTGGCGGCGCATTCGGCATCGTGATGCGTACCGGCACCGTGGATAACGGCATTCTGGCGCTTATTCGCCACACGCGGGGCAACGAAGTCCTGTTTATTCCGGTGCTATTTGTCCTCTTTTCGTTAGGGGGCGCCGTATTTGGCATGGGCGAAGAGGCGGTCGCCTTTGCAATTATCATAGCCCCGCTGATGGTCAGGCTGGGCTATGACAGCATTACCACCGTCCTGGTGACCTATATCGCCACCCAAATTGGCTTTGCCAGTTCGTGGATGAACCCGTTTTGCGTAGTCGTCGCCCAGGGGATTGCCGGCGTGCCGGTACTTTCCGGCTCCGGGCTGCGTATTGTGGTCTGGATTGTCGCCACGCTGATTGGGCTGGTTTTTACGCTGGTCTACGCCTCACGCGTGAAAAAGAATCCGCTGCTTTCCCGCGTCCACGAATCCGATCGCTATTTCCGCGAACAGCAGGATGAAGTCGTCCAGCGCCCTTTCACCTTCGGCGACTGGCTGGTACTGCTGGTTCTGACCGGCGTAATGATTTGGGTCGTCTGGGGCGTGATTGTCCACGCCTGGTTTATTCCGGAGATCGCCAGCCAGTTTTTCACCATGGGCGTGGTGATCGGCCTCATCGGCGTTATCTTCCGCCTCAACGGTATGACGGTCAACGTGATGGCGTCCTCATTCACCGAAGGGGCGAGGATGATGATCGCGCCCGCCTTGCTGGTGGGTTTTGCCAAAGGCATTCTGCTGCTGGTCGGCAACGGCGAAGCCGGGGAACCCAGCGTGCTCAATACGTTGCTTAACAGTATCGCGCATGGCATCAGCGGGCTTAATAATGCTATCGCCGCCTGGTTTATGCTGCTCTTCCAGGCGGTATTTAATTTCTTTGTCACGTCCGGTTCGGGCCAGGCGGCGTTAACCATGCCATTACTGGCGCCGCTCGGCGATCTGGTCGGCGTTAACCGTCAGGTGACTGTTCTTGCCTTCCAGTTTGGCGATGGCTTCAGCCATATTATCTATCCGACATCAGCTTCGCTGATGGCCACGCTGGGCGTGTGCCGGGTCGATTTTCGCAACTGGCTTAAAGTGGGGGCGTCGCTGCTGGGACTGCTGTTTATCATGTCCAGCGTGGTCGTGATTGGCGCGCAGATGATGGGATATCATTGATCCAAAATGCCGGATGAGCATCAGCGCCATCCGGCAATATCTCCATGATTAAAGCAGTGATTTCGCGGCTTCTACAATCGCTGCGGCGGTGAGTCCGTACTCTTGTTGTAAGAAATCCTGCGTTCCTACCTGCCCATAACGCTCTTTGACGCCAACACGGCGCATCGGCACCGGGCAGTTTTCCACCAGCACTTCCGCTACCGCTGACCCTAGTCCATTATGGATACTGTGGTTTTCACACGTGACGATACGCCGCGTTTTTTCCGCGTAGTTTTTCACCAACATGCGATCGATAGGCTTTAAGGTGAACATATCAATGACCGCAGCGCTCACGCCTTCCTGCTCCAGTTGGCGCGCCGCCTCCAGCGCCTCCGCCACCATAATGCCGTTGGCGATAAGTGTAATATCATCGCCCTCGCGCAGTACGTTGCCCTTGCCAATGGTAAAGGTAGAGCCTGGCGCATAGATACTCGTCGCCTGCTTACGGATGGTACGCAGCCAGTAAAAACCGTCCAGGTCCATTAGCTGGCGTAAAATATTCGCGAACATCACCGCATCCGTCACCTCCAGTACTACAGAGTGCGCCAGCCCGCGAACAATCCCCATATCTTCAAAAGACATATGAGTGCCGCCGTTATGGCACGCCGTCACTCCGGCATCGGAGGCGATCACTTTGACGTTGTTACGCTGATAATCCAGCGCCATAAAGAGCTGATCAAAACAGCGACGGCTGGCAAAAGCGGTAAAGGTATGCACAAACGGTTTGCGACCGGTCAGCGCCAGTCCCGCCGCCGTGCCAATCACATTCGCCTCCATAATACCGCAGTTAATGACATGCTGCGGGTAGTCACGCGCCACGCTGTCCATCGCCATCGAGCTCATTAAATCAGCCTCAAGCGCAATAATTGGGCTTCCGGCCTCAATCTGCCCGGCGACAAAACCGGCATAAACTTTGCGCATTTCGATATCGTCTTTAAGCCCTGCGGGCGCAAGCTTAATCATGCATGACCTCCAGTTGATGAATGGCCTCATTGAGCGTCTGCTTCATGCCATCCGTCAGGCGTAAGTGGTGAGAATTCGTTAACTGCTCCAGGCATGGCACCCCCTGCCCTTTAATGCTGTCAAGGATCACAACCCGTGGCCGGGCATCAGCGGGCGGCACAGGCTGAACCACCGCCAGTAGTCCGGCGATATCATCGCCTTTGACGGTGACGACATCGAAACCAAACGCGCGGAATTTCCCTTCCAGATCGAATGGATTGATAATCTCCTCCAGCTCGCCGTCAAGCTGTTGTTTGTTCCAGTCAATGAAAACGGTCAGATTATTCAGGCGGTGGTGGGCAATAAACTGAAACGCCTCCCAGCACTGCCCTTCATTCAGCTCCCCATCGCCGACAATGCAAAATACCCGGTTGGGTCGCCGCGCCAGTTTATGCGACAACGCCATTCCGCCCGCAATAGAGATGCCTTGTCCCAGTGAGCCGGTCGTGGCGTCCACGCCGTGCGTTTTTAGCCGATCCGGATGGCTGGGAAGACGGGTGCCGTTCTGGTTAAGCGTATTCAGCTCTTCGCGCGGGAAATAGCCTTTAATCGCCAGGGTACTGTACAACGCGGGGCCCGCATGGCCTTTCGACAGTACGAAGTAATCGCGCTCCGGCCAGTCCGGGTCGGCAGGGTCGATTTTCATCACCGCGCCGTACAGAACCGCCAGAGTCTCCACTACCGACATGCTGCCGCCATAGTGACCAAAGCCAAGATGGTTTAAGGATTTGAGCGTGGCGACGCGAATGTCGCGCGCCAGTTGGGTGATTTCGGTTACGTTCATTCTTTCGCTCCGCTATTTTCCTGCACTTCGGCAGTCGCTTTTTTGCTTTTGGCCAACACGTTGTACGCCACCAGTAGCGCGAATAGCGCCACCACCAGCCCCGTGATAGCCATCGGCGACAGATAACGCGCCAGGTTGCCCAGCAAAATACCGATTACGCCAAAGTCAGCATCCGAGAACGTGGTATTGGCGAAGCCGATCGCGCCGAGAACCGGCAGTAACAGCACTGGCAGGAAAGTGATTAATAGACCATTAGCAAATGCGCCGATCATCGCCCCGCGGCGACCGCCGGTGGCATTGCCAAAGACGCCTGCGGTCGCGCCGGTAAAGAAGTGCGGCACAACGCCAGGCAGGATTAACACAAGCTTCATCTGTCCAAGCAGGAACAGCCCCACCAGCCCGCCGAGAAAACTGAACAGGAAGCCAATCAGTACCGCGTTAGGGGCATAGGGATACACCACCGGGCAGTCCAGCGCCGGACGCGCGTTTGGCACCAGTTTTTCTGAAAAGCCGGTAAAGGCCGGAACAATTTCCGCCAGAATCAGACGGACGCCTTGCAGAATGATGAATACGCCGGCGGCGAAGGTGATTGCCATGATAATGGCGTACACCAGATAGTTTTGCCCGCCGCTAAACGTCGCTTCGACATACTCACGCCCTGCGCTGACTGCCATGATCAGATAGATAATCATCATGGTCAGCGAAATCGAGATAGAACTGTCGCGTAAAAAACTGAGGTTTTTCGGCAGGTTCATCTCTTCCGTGGAGCGGGAGCCTTTACCACACAGGCTGCCAATCCAGCCGGAAAGCACATATCCCAGGGTACCGAAGTGACCAAACGCAATGTCATCGGTACCGGTAATCCGCCTCATATAACGTTGGGCCAACGCCGGGAAGAAGGCCATCACCAGCCCCAGGATTAGCGATCCGGTGAAGACCAGCCCTACGCCCTCAAACCCCGCCACGGTCAGGATTACGCCAATCATACAGGCCATGTAAAAGGTGTGATGTCCGGTCAAAAAGATATATTTAAGACGCGTAAAGCGCGCCACGACAATATTGGCCACCATACCAAATGCCATAATTAACGCCGTGGACGCGCCATATTTTTCCAGCGCGATTGAGACTATCGCTTCATTATTAGGAATAATACCCTGAATATTAAAAGCGTGTTCAAACATACCCCCTAGCGGGTTTAATGAACCCACCAGTACGGTTGCGCCACCGCCAAGCACAATAAAACCTAAAATGGTTTTAATCGTGCCTTTTACCACATCGGAAAACGCTTTTTTCTGCGCCACCAGACCAATCAGCGCAATTAACCCTACAAGCACCGATGGCACTTTTAAAATATCAACAACAAAATTCAGCGTTTCAAGGATAAACATATCCACCTCGCCAGCAATAATTATTGTTTAGCGAACCATGCGCGCAGCTGCGTTTCCAGTTCGTTGATGTCGATGATGTTATTGATCACCACCAGTTGGCTTTCCGGTACGCTGGCGCTGGCCGCGATATCTTTGGCCATTACAAAAAGATCGGCAGCCCCGGGTGTGGCCGATGAGAGATCGGAGTGTTCCACTTCAGCGTCAATATTGAGTTTCTTTAATACTTTTTTAATGTTCATTTCTACCATAAAACTACTACCCAGGCCGGAACCGCAAATTGCCATGATTTTCATTATTGTCACCTTTTAAAAGTAGAGTTGGTCTGCATCACGCACGGGCGCAATGTTATTTACCGCAAGAAAATGGAATAAAATCAGAAACGGTCAATAATCGTTTTAATGTCCTCCAGGTTTTTTGCCTGATGTAATTTTTCCATATCTACATCACTGGAAAATAATTCCGCCAGAGCCGATATCATTTCGATATGACTGTGCTTATCAGGCGCCGCCAGCATAATAATGATGTCAACCGGATCGAATTCGTCTGCGCCAAATGAAACGCCGCGCTGTAGTTTCAGTAACGATAAACCTAACCCTTTCGCCCCCTCTTCCGGCCTCGCATGCGGCATCGCTAACCCTGGCGCTAATACATAATACGGCCCAAGCTTTTGGTGCTGCTGAACAATCGCCGTAATGTATTCCGGTGCGATAACACCTGCGTCCAGCAGGGGTTTGCCGCAAATTTCCAGCGCCTGCGGCCACGTTTCCACGCTCTCCCGTAGCGTGATGGTTGCGTCAGATAACCAGGTTCCCAGCATGTTATTCGCCCCCACGGTGTATGAAATTATGAACAAACTTTATTCAAGCCATTCGATATTAGCTGCGATCGTTATCACAAAGATAGCGCTACCAGCGACTATTACTCAGAATTGTGATAGCGCTATCAAATTAAAATCATGGTGTGAAATCACAGCAAAAAAGCGGATTTAAGGCGTATACTGCCAGTCATGCGAAGCAAAGAACGACAATAAAAAAGCATCTCAACATGTTGTAATGACGCAGGAATTTGTATGTCGATACCCCGTAAACGGCGCAGTACCGGTAAAGTGACTATCGCCGATGTAGCCCAACTTGCCGGTGTAGGCACGATGACCGTATCACGAGCCTTACGCACGCCGGAACAGGTCTCTGATAAACTCCGGGAAAAAATCGAAGCGGCAGTGCATGAGCTGGGCTATATGCCTAATCTCGCCGCCAGCGCGCTGGCGTCTGCCTCCTCGCACACCATCGCGATGGTCGTACCGAACCTTGCGGAAGCGGGGTGTTCTGAAATGTTCGCCGGGCTGCAACAAATTTTACAGCCCGCAGGCTACCAGATAATGCTGGCGGAATCGCAGCATCGCGTGGAACAAGAGGAGAAGCTGCTCGAAACGCTGCTGGCTTCCAACATTGCCGCGGCGATTCTGCTTAGCGTCGAACATAGCACTACCGTGCGCCAGTGGCTGAAAAATGCCTCTATCCCGGTGATGGAGATGGGCGCGATTCGCAGCGATCCTATTGATATGAATATCGGTATTGATAACGTTGCAGCAATGTATGAGCTGACGGAAATGCTGATTCAGCGCGGTTACCAGAATATCGGGCTGCTATGCGCCAATCAGGAGCAGTGGATTTTTCAGCAACATCTGCACGGCTGGTACAAAGCGATGCTTCGCCACCATATGTCGCCAAACCGGGTGATTAATGCCGCCTTGCCGCCCAATTTTTCTACCGGCGCGTCGCAACTGCCGGAGTTTTTACTAGCATGGCCGGAGCTGGACGCGCTGGTATGCGTATCGGATGAGCTGGCCTGCGGCGCGTTATACGAGTGCCAACGACGGCGGATCAAAGTTCCGGACGATTTAGCGGTGGTCGGGTTTGGCGATAGCGATGTCAGCCGGGTCTGCCAGCCGCCGTTAACCACCATGGCCGTACCGCACCGTAAGATTGGCAGTGAAGCCGGACGGGCGCTGTTGGAAAGGTTAAATCAGGGAAACTGGAGCGATCGAAAATCTATCGCCTCCAGTTTATGTATGCGGGAAAGCTGCTAAAACGCTTATTCCGTCTCTTCCGGTTTCTCCTGAAGCGCGGCTTCGTTTTTGGCGTTGCGGGTCATCCACAGCGCCAGCGCTTTGAGCGAGTCCGGCGTAAATTCATCACAGCGCGCGGTGATCTCCTCCGGAGTCAGCCAACACACTTCGCTGACTTCATCTTCCTGAAGCGCGAAAGGCCCGTGGGAAACGCAGCTAAACAGCGCGCCCCAAACCCGGCAATGTTGGTCTTCAAAGTAAAACAGACCGTGTTCGGCAAACGGCACGCCTGCAATACCCAACTCTTCTTCCGCTTCGCGGCGGGCAGATTCCAGTAGCTGCTCATCAGCCTGGACCACGCCGCCTGCGGTAGCATCTAACATACCGGGCAAAAAATCTTTTGTTTCGGTACGACGCTGCACCAGAATTTTACCCATACCATCATGAACGACGATATACGTCGCACGATGCCGTAAGCGTTGCGCACGCATCTGTTCCCGGCTGGACTGTGCAATGACTTCATTGTCTTCATTCACAATATCCACCCATTCCGTACTTGCCAAACGACGCTGTTCCACCATCAGGAAACCTTCTTATTTCTGGCGCTCTTACGGCGCATTTACGTTTGTGAGGTAAATTACGAGTTAATTGCAACCTGCGCAATGATACTTTGATCATTGAGTGCGATTACGCTCAACACATTATCATCCAGAATACCGTAGCTTGCTGCATACCCGCCTTTCGGGATGCTCACTGACCCAGGATTAAAGTGATACAGTCCTTCCTGCTGTTGCGCCACCGGCAGATGCGTATGACCATAGACCAACACATCGCCAGTATGCAGAGCGGGCAGATTCGTCGGCCCGAAGAGGTGCCCATGCGTTAAAAATAGCCGCCTCTCTTGCGTCAATATTTGCTGCCACGGTGCAGTTATCGGGAAATGCAGCAGCATCTGATCCACTTCGCTATCGCAGTTGCCGCGCACGGCAATGATTTGCGTCGCCACCGCGTTCAGGCGTTCGGCAACCTGGGCGGGCGCATAGCCTTCAGGCAGCGCATTGCGCGGCCCGTGGTTAAGGACATCGCCTAATATCACCAGCCAACGCGCGCCGCTTTGCGCGAACCGCTCAAGCACGCGTTCCGTGGCGGGTAAAGAACCATGAATGTCCGATGCGAACATCAGTTTCATCGCTCACTCCTCATTGTGAAAAACGGCGTTATGATACTGGAATATGAATAGATTTTCAGCCTGAACGCTTCGAGGAAAGCGCAATAAAACGCTGTACGGAAGCACGCTGCCACTGAAATGTCGCATACGCCGCCAGCGACGCCGGCACGTCATCGCCATGCAGCACCAGACGATTGATCATCAATGCCAGATCGGTATCGGCAATGCACCATTCACCAAATAAATTTTGCGTCCCCTGCCCCAATAGCGCTTCAGCCGTCGCAAACAGTTTTGCCGCACTGGCTTTTCCAGCCTCGCTTAGCGGCGCTTTTTTCGCCCCGGCAAACACCACGTCGGTAGGCCGTTCTTCGCGAAGCGGCAGTAAATCGCTGCGTAGCCACGCCTGAATCTGTCGCGCGCGGGCGCGTTTTTGTAAATCGTGCGGGTAGATACGCTCCCACTGCGGCGGCGCGAAACGCTCCTCCAGGTATTCCGCAATAGCGGACGACTCGCTCAGCTCAAAATTGTCGGCCTCAAGCACCGGGACGCGCTGCGTCAGCGCATATCCCCGCCAGCCAGGTTGCAGATGTTCTCCCTGGTCCAGATCGCGGGTTTTCAGAGTAAAGGAAAGCCCTTTTTCTTGTAATGCCACCCAGGCGGACAAGACGTAGGGAGAGAAAAAGTTCGCATCCGACCACAGCACAATAACAGGCTTACTCATAATGTCCTCTTGAGGGCGTATTAGGTTTCTTCCCAAAATATAGCGTCTTTCGCCTGCTGTCACCTGATGAAAACTCACACACATCAGGAGGCTTTCTATACTTAATTCAGCCCAGACTCTTTACGCACATGCAGGAGCCAAAATGATTGACCTTTACTACGCCCCCACGCCCAACGGGCATAAAATAATGCTGTTTCTGGAAGAGGCGGAGCTGGCGTATCGTTTGCTAAAAGTAGATATCAGCAAGGGCAATCAGTTTCGCCCTGATTTTTTGGCTATCTCTCCCAATAATAAAATTCCTGCCATCGTCGATCACGCCCCGGCAGACGGCGGTCAACCGCTTAGTCTTTTTGAATCCGGCGAAATTCTTCTCTACCTAGCGGAAAAAAGCGGCAAACTGCTTAGCGGGGAGCTGCGTGAACGCCATACCACGCTGCAATGGCTGTTCTGGCAGGTCGGCGGGTTAGGGCCGATGCTGGGCCAGAATCATCACTTTAACCACTTTGCGCCACAGGCCATCCCCTATGCGATTGAACGCTATCAGGTTGAAACGCAACGCTTATACAACGTCCTGAATAAACGCCTGGAAACCTCCCCGTGGCTGGGCGGCGACCACTACAGTATTGCGGATATCGCCAGTTGGCCGTGGGTTAACGCACATCAGCGTCAGCGAATCGATCTTGATACTTACCCGGCGGTGTATAACTGGTTTGAACGCATTCGCACGCGTCCTGCGACAGCGCGCGCACTGTTACAAGCGCAACTGCACTGTAACAGTACGAAAGCGTAACGCGGTAGCATACATCATGTATGATGTAGAGGTGTATACACGGAAAACCTGCGTCCGGCACCCTTATTCGTATTAAAAACCTGACATTAGGGAAGAGGAAATCCTCCCTACTCTGGAGGTCATATGCAGATTCTGATTACCGGCGGTACGGGCCTGATAGGGCGTCATCTCATTCCCCGGCTGTTAATACTGGGGCACCAGGTGACGGTCGTTACGCGCAATCCCGATAACGCGCGTCAGATTCTCGATTCCAGAGTGACATTATGGAAAGGGCTGGCGGAACGTGAGCACCTCAATGAGATTGATGCCATCATCAATCTGGCGGGCGAACCGATTGCCGACAAGCGCTGGACGTCGCAACAAAAAGAACGGTTGTGCCAAAGCCGCTGGGCTATCACGCAAAAGTTGGTGGATTTAATTCATGCCAGCGCTACGCCGCCCTCGGTGTTGATATCCGGCTCCGCCACGGGCTATTACGGCGATCTGGGCGACGTTGTCGTCACTGAAGATGAGCCGCCGCACAACGAATTTACGCATAAACTTTGCGCCCGCTGGGAACAGATTGCCTGTCGTGCGCAGAGCGACCAGACCCGCGTCTGCCTGCTGCGTACCGGCGTTGTCCTGGCGCCGCAAGGCGGGATTCTGGGGAAAATGGTTCCGCCGTTTCGCCTCGGACTCGGCGGTCCGGTGGGTAATGGTCGGCAATATCTGGCCTGGATTCACATTGACGATATGGTCAACGGCATCCTGTGGCTGCTGGATAACGATCTTCGCGGTCCCTTCAATATGGTCTCGCCGTATCCCGTCCATAATGAGCAGTTTGCTCATGCGCTGGGTCGCGCGCTGCGCCGCCCGGCGATTATTCGCATTCCGGCGACGGCAATTCGCTTATTGATGGGAGAGTCGTCAGTGCTGGTACTGGGCGGACAGCGGGCGCTGCCAAAACGGCTTGAAGCCGCCGGATTCGCATTTCGCTGGTATGATTTAGAAGAGGCGCTGGCGGATGTGATTCGCTAATTCCCAAAGCGCCGTATCCTGCCCGGTAAGCGATGCGCCGCCGGGCTTCTTTTATTTCAGCGAGCCTTTCAGGAATTGCTGTAAACGCGGGCTTTGCGGATTGCCGAACACCTGCTCCGGATTGCCCTCTTCTTCAATTTTCCCCTGATGCAGAAAAATCACGTGCGAAGAGACATGGCGGGCGAAGCCCATTTCATGCGTGACCACCACCATCGTTTTGCCTTCTTCCGCCAGTTGTTGCATGATGCGCAACACTTCGCCGACCAGTTCAGGATCGAGCGCCGATGTGGGTTCATCGAACAGTAAAACGTCAGGTTCCATCGCCAGCGCGCGCGCAATAGAAACGCGCTGCTGTTGGCCGCCGGAGAGATGGACGGGATATTTGCCCTGAGCGCGCTCATCAATCCCCACCTTCGCCAGATATTTCAACGCCCGCTCGCGCGCGTCGTGCTTGCTTAATCCCAGTACCTGAATCGGCGCTTCCATCACATTTTCCAGCACCGTCATGTGGTTCCAGAGGTTAAAGTGCTGAAACACCATCGTCAGGCGGGTACGCAACAAGCGTAGCTGATTTTTATCCGCCACTTTGAGCTGCCCGTCTTTGTCGCGCACCAGATTAATGTTCTGACCGTTCACGATAATCGCGCCTTCGCTCGATTTTTCGAGGAAGTTAATGCAGCGCAAAAAAGTGCTTTTACCGGAACCGGACGAGCCGATAATGCTAATCACATCTCCGGCGCGGGCCTGCAGCGATACCCCTTTCAGCACTTCATGACCGCCGTAGCGTTTGTGCAAATCGATAACGTGTAATTTATTTTCTGACATCATGTTACTCGAATTATTTAGAGGACACGTGCTGCAACCAGCGTCTTTCCGCCCGGCGGAACAGGCTTATCAGGACATACGAAATGAGTAAATACAACACGGCGGCAATGCCAAACGCGGTAAACGGCTGGTAAGTCGCTGAGTTAATATCGCGGGCGATTTTCAACAAATCCGGCACCGTCGCGGTAAACGCCAGCGCCGTAGAGTGCAGCATTAAAATCACTTCGTTGCTGTAGGCAGGCAAGGCGATGCGTAATGCCGACGGCAAAATAATGCAGCGATACATTTTAAATGACGAGAAGCCATACGCTCTTGCCGCTTCAATTTCACCGTGCGGTACCGAACGAATCGCTCCGGCGAAAATCTCCGTAGTGTATGCGCAGGTATTCAGCGTCAGCGCCAGTACGGTACAGTTCAGTCCGCTGCGGAAAAACGCGTTAAGAAGATCGGTGCCTTTGACTATCTCCAGCGTATACATCCCCGAATAGAACACCAGTAGCTGTACGTACAGCGGCGTGCCGCGAAAAATATACGTAAACAGCCAGATGGGAAAACGGATGAATTTATTACTGGAAACGCGACCCACCGCCAGAATCACCGCCAGAAGACCGCCCATCACCACCGATGAAATTAACAACCACAGCGTAATCGCCACGCCTGTAAAACGATAGCCATCCGTCCACAGCAGGGATTTCCAGTACTCCTGAATGATCTCAATCACAAATCGGCCCTCTTCACGCCTACGGAATAGCGACGCTCAAGTAAGAGCAGCACACCATTGGAAACGGTGGTAAATACCAGGTAGATAAGTCCACAGACCACGGCAAAATAGAAAGGCTCCCAGGTGCTTTTACCGGCAAGCTGCGTGGCTTTGACGACATCTTCCAGGCCCAGCAGCGACACCAGCGCTGTCGCTTTGAGTATCACCTGCCAGTTATTGCCGATCCCCGGCAGGGCGTAACGCATCATCGCCGGGAACATAATCCGCCGGAAGGTTTGCCCGTGGGTAAAACCAAAGGCCGTCGCCGCCTCGATATGGCCTTTCGGTACCGCCATAAACGCGCCGCGAAAGGTTTCGGTAAAATAGGCGCCGTAGATGAAACCAAGGGTGATAATACCGGCCACCATCGGATCAATATCTATCTGGTCGATACCCAGCGAATCGGTCACCACGTTAAGCGCGATTTGCAATCCGTAAAATATCAGCAGCATTAATACCAGATCCGGCACCCCGCGAATCAGGGTGGTGTACCCTTCAAAAATAAGCCCCGTTACCCGGTTTTGCGAAAGCTTCGCCCCCGCGCCGACGAGACCGATAAGCACGGCCAGCACCACGGAACTGAGCGCCAGTTCCAGCGTGACGATCGCGCCCTGTAAAATTACGCCTGAAAACCCGTACAACATGCAGCCTGTCCTGTTGTGTGTGGTGAAGTAAGAAGCCTCTTTTGCATTTTTGCCTCACATCACGCCGGATGGCGGCTGTGCCTTGCCCGGCCTACGATGCTCCCCGTAGGCCTGACGCGCACAGCGCCCTCAGGCAATGCAGACAGTCAATATTCTTTGGGCTTTATCTGCACCGACGGTGATTAACCGCCATAAACATCAAAATCAAAGTACTTTTTCGCCAACTTTTCGTAAGTACCGTCAGCACGCATTTCAGCAAAGGCTTTGTTCAGCGCTTCGCGCAGCTCGTTATCCTCTTTGCGCAGCCCCATACCGGTTCCTACGCCGAATAACTTCTCATCTTTCACCGCCGGGCCGCCGAATTTATAGTCTTTTCCGATGGGCTGTTTAAGGAAACCTTCGCTGGCCGCGACCTCGTCCTGGAACGCCGCATCAATACGGCCAGCCGTCAGGTCGGAATAAATGTTGTCCTGCCCCTGGTAAGAGACGATCTCAATCCCTTTCGGCGCCCAGTGCTCATTGCCGAAGGTCTCCTGCGTCGTCCCCTGTAGCACGCCGACGCGCTTGCCTTTCAGCGACGCGACGGTCGGCTGAATATCAGAGTTCTTCGCCACCACCAGACGGGAATCAGCGGCGTAAAGCTTGTCGGTAAACGCGATTTCCTGCTGGCGCTTTTCAGTGATGGACAGCGAGGACATGATGGCATCAATTTTCTTCGCTTTTAAAGACGGAATCAGCGCATCCAGCGGGTTTTCCACGAACGTACACTGTGTGTTGATACGGTTGCACAGTTCTTTGGCCAGATCGATATCAAAGCCGACCAATTCACCTTGTGCATTTTTGGATTCAAACGGTGCGTATGTAGGATCGGTACCGATGCGAATCTTTTGTGGAATAGCGGCAAATGCTGCGGTAGCGCTGGAAAATGCCAGCACCAGAGAAAGGGATAACGCCAGTTTTTTCATAACTATCCTCAACAGACTGTCTTTCCAGGAGATCTTTACAGATCCGATGCGACTATCGTGCCATTAATCAGGCCGACAAGGCAAAGCATTCTACCTTGTCAGCCGGTTTATTTTGCATAAAAATCGATTAAGTATGCATTTATGCGCCTGTTCCGCAACGGCTTATGCACCAAAAAGGTGCAAAACATCTATTTTGCACCGTGATAGTTCCCCAGCGCGGCGCGTTATCCCCTTCCCTCAATCGCCGTAGACATTAAAATCGAAGTACTTTTTGGCCATTTTGTCGTAAGTTCCGTCCTGGCGCAGTTCGGTCAGCGCTTTATCAAACGCGGCTTTTAGCTCGGTATCGTCTTTGCGCAGCCCAACCCCCGTCCCGTCGCCAAAATATTTTTTATCCTTCACGGAAGGACCGGCAAACGCATACTCTTTGCCCGCTGGCTGCTTCAGGAAACCTTCGCTGGCGGCGACTTCATCCTGCAATGCGGCATCCAGACGACCGGCGGTTAAATCGGAATAGATAAGATCCTGGTTGGCATAAGCCACCACATCCACACCTTTAGTGCGCCAGTTATCATTGGCGTAAGCCTCTTGCGTGGACCCTTGCAGCACGCCGACATGCTTGCCTTTCAGCGATTCCAGCGTCGGCTGAATGGGAGACCCTTTTGCCGCAATCAGGCGTGAATCCGCCGCGTAAAGTTTGTCGGAAAACGCAATTTCTTGCTGGCGTTTATCGGTAATAGAGAGCGATGAAATAATGGCATCGATTTTTTTCGCTTTTAGTGAGGGAATAAGCGCATCAAAGTCGCTGGCGACCCAGGTACATTTCACCTGCATACGCTTACACATTTCATTACCGAGATCGATATCAAAGCCAATAAAGTCGCCTTTGGCATCTTTCGATGAGAAAGGCGCGTAGGTGGTATCTGTTCCAATACGAACCGTTTGCGGGAGCGCGGCGTAACTGGCCGCCGTCGCGCCCAGACCTATCAGCAAAGACAAAGCGAGAACGGTCTTCTTCATACATACCCCTCAAGTGGCGTCATTTTCTTATGTTTTACGTGGCGTTGTGTGTTTGCAGACTTTTTCATGCAGGTCTTATGCCATTTTCACGTCAGCAAAACGATTCGACGTTAAATTTGTTAATAAAACGTTGCAATATTGTCCTGATGTTGAAGATAGCAGGTATGACGGTTGAACCGCAGCGTTTCGGCGGCTTTTAACGAATTAAATGTTGAGGATATGATCGCGGTTACAAAATTGCCCTGAAACAGGGCAACAGGGACAATAATGCACGCTAAACAGACAACGCTATGCGCCCTGCCAGCGAACAAAAAGGTCGTGCGGAAGGGGGATGTCAAATTGATCCAACACTCGGTTAACCGTTTGATTTATAACATCATCTAACGTCTGAGGAAGGTGATAAAAAGCCGGAACCGGCGGCATAATCACCGCGCCTATCTCAGCGGCCTGGGTCATTAAACGCAAATGCCCGATATGCAGCGGCGTTTCGCGCACACACAGCACCAGAGGTCGCCGCTCTTTTAATATCACATCCGCCGCGCGGGTAAGCAGTCCGTCAGTATAACTGTGGACAATCCCCGACAGCGTTTTAATCGAACAGGGCAGGATAACCATTCCTGCCGTCGGGTAAGAGCCGGAGGAAATGCTGGCGGCAATGTCGCGCGCATCGTGCGTCACATCGGCCAGCGCCTGCACCTCGCGCAGCGAAAAATGGGTCTCCAGCGCCAGCGTTTGCCGGGCCGCCTGGCTCATCACCAGATGCGTTTCCACGCTATCGACATCGCGCAAAATTTGTAATAAGCGCACGCCATAAATCGCTCCGCTGGCGCCGCTAATACCTACAATGAGTCGTTTCATGTCCTCTTACCGTTTACGAGCGCCGTTCATCCCACTGTGTTACGTAACCGGCTCAAAGTGGGTCTGAAGAGATACCATGACAAAAGAATCCCTATCATAAAAGCCAGCTCAACCAACATTATCACTACTCCCTGCTCACTAAACTAGGTGCCGACCATAATGGCAAAATTGGTGATAATGACAAATCGGGCCGTCCAGGGAAAAAGCGGCGATCGATAGCGTAGCAAATCGCTGGCGTACGTGCCATTACGCACCGATTGTCGGAAGCGATACTGGCACCATCCGATGGTTATCCATGCCAGGCAACCCACCTGCCCGGTACTGGCGATCAGATATAAATAAAATTGCTGTGCGGGAATATAGCGGGTCAGCAACGACACCAACGCCAGCAAGGCCGTGATTAAAATAGCATACACCGGCACGCCGCCGCCGTTCGTTTTACCAAAGCAGGCTGGCGCAAAGCGATCGCCCGCCATAGACCACAGCATACGCGAACTGGCGTAAATGGCCGAGTTAGCGGCAGAAACCGCGGCGGAAAAGATCACCAGCGTCATCAGCGTATCCGCCCCCGGAATGCCCGCGTGGGAGAATACCCATACAAAGGGACTTTGTCCATTTGGCGTCAGTTCATGCGGATAGACCAGCGCCAGCACCGCAATCGCCAGGCCGTAAAACAAAATGATTCTGAGACCGATCCCCAGGATCACCTTCGGTAAAATAATGTGCGGCGATTCGGTCTCCCCTGCCGCATTTCCGACCAGTTCCACCCCCTGGAAGGAGTAAATCACGATCGTCATACAGACCACAATTTGCTCCCAACCGTGGGGAAACCACATTCCGTCTGTTTTTAACGTCGGGTGCCAGTCACTATGGCCCATTAGCGAGTAGATCATGACCCCGCCCGCGCAGATAAACAGCACGATCGCGAAGACCTTAATGGCCGAAAGCCAGTATTCGCATTCGCCAAAACTTTTTGCGGAGGTGAGATTGATAGCCGTCAGGATGAGCAGAATCGCCAGGCAGAACATATATACCGGAACCGCGGGGAAAAACTGGTGAGCAATAAACCCTGCGGCAGTGAGGTCGGCTGCCAGGGAAAAGACCCAGCTAAACCAGTAAAGCCAGCCAATGGTATAGCTCCAGCAAGGTGACGGCATAAACATCAGCGCGTAATGTTGAAATGAACCGGAGTGAGGAAAGGCGCATGATAATTCGCCAAGACACATCATCGTCGCCAGCATAATGGTTCCGGCAAACAGATAGGCCAGTAAGGTTCCCGCCGGCCCGACGCTGCTTAACGGTTCGGCAATGCCGATAAATAAGCCGGTGCCAATCGTGCCGCCCAGCGACATCATCAGCAGGTGCCGCTTCTTCAGGTTACGCCGCAGACCGCCTTCAGGCTCTGCTGGCGGAGATTGTTGCAGGGTATCCATCGTTACTCCCTGTCTTTCGTGAGGTCAAAGATGCCGCCGCGACATAGCCGCGGCGGTTATGCGTTAACGCGTAAACCTCCAGGCGACGCCTTTGGTCTGGCAGGCCATTAACAGGCCCGTATAATCCAGCTCAAAGCGAACCACATCGCCTACTTTTAGCGACTGACGACAATCTTCAATATCCACCAGCGTATGATCGCTGGTTTGCCCTAAGATAGTGATAGCGTCGTCGCATGGCACACAGTTATCCGACGGCACATCCTGACGACCAAACGCCAGCAATGCGCGTCGGCGTATGCCACGATCGACAAAGGTTTTACTTTGCAAAAAGGCATCGACGCCCAGCTCCCCGACCGGGACGGTCGGTTTACTGTTCAGTTCGATGATTTCCGCTTCCAGGATATACATATCGGAACAGGCTTTATCGACCGGTTTTGCGGAGTGGTGAAATTCATTCAGGTATTTCATGTCCACATATTCAATGCCGAATTCATGCAGTCCGCCGATGCGCAGATGATTCAGTCCCTGCGGCCAGATACCTTTATCCAGCAGGTGATAGCTGGTGCAGTTTCCCGCAGAAAGCCGCCGGACAGGAATACCGCTGTCAGCTTCCAGCCGGGCGGCCAGCGCCAGAAAATCCTCGCCATTTTTTACCGTTGGCAACACGGTGCCGTAACAATTAAAGTTGGTGCCCAGTCCATATAATTCCAGACCGGGCAGACCAGTAATCAGAGTCACGGTCTCAAGAATGCGTTGATATTCACCAAACCAGATACCCTCGCGTAAATCGCCCATATCCACCATCAGTAATACCTGATGCGTTTTCCCCTGGCGTTGGGCTTCTTGCGATAATGCCCGTAATACCACCGGCTCGCTATTTAAACTAATATCCGCGTAGCGCACCACATCTTCGATTTCACTCAGACACGGGCTGCGTAACAGGCAGGTCGTACATCCTGTCTCGCGTATTTTTTTCAAATTATAGGTTCGTGATTCAGCAATAACGGTAATTCCGCCGTTTAACACCGCCTGCGCGGTTTCCACGCAGCCGTCAAAAACTTTATTGACAGCCATCACGTCAATACCGCTGCTTGCCAGCAGAGCTTTTTCCGTGCGTGCGTTTTCTTCCAGCTTGCGTAGATTTATTTCCAGAACTGGCATATACATTTTATTTTCCTCCCGCCATGCTTAAACGGGCATTACGTTTCTGCGCCCGATGGTAAATGTACTCCGCGACGACAACCGCCAGCACGGCTCCGCCAATAATTTTCCCGGCGTACTGGAAATATCCGCCCATATCAATTTGAGAAGGCGGAATAAATAACAGCGCAACGGCAAAGGCGATAGAAAGAAAGCCCAGCGCGGGTAAAATAGCCGGTAAAACCTTGCCCGGAATTTTAAAACTTCTTGGCGTATCTGGCTGAGTCTTACGTAAACGCCAGAACGCCGGGAACATCACCAGATAAGGAATAAAATAGGTGATGGTCGTTAGCGCCGTTAACATCCAGTAAGCCGCCGCAACGCTTGGCGAAATAAAAGTCGAAAAACACAGGACCGTGACAATAATCGCCTGTATAGTCAAGGCAAAGGCGGGCGTTTTCCACACCGGATGTAATTTGCCGATTCGGTCCCCCAGCAGATTATCTTCACGCGAGGCTTCCTGGAGCATATAAATCGGCCCCACCAGCCAGGAGTTAATCTGCCCGAGAGCGCCAAAAAACATACAGATGGCCATAACAGGAATTAACCACGGCATATGCAGCGTGTCCGCAGCAGCATGCATAGCCTGCATGACGCCTGCCACGATGTCGGTTTTCCCGGCGGGTAAAAGCGTATTTAGCGCCCAGGTGCCGACCATATAGATCCCAACGATAACGGCGGCAGAGACGGCCATCGCTCGCGGAAAATCACGCTGTGGATTACGGGTACGCCCGGCAATCATCGGGGCGACCTCCAGTCCGGCAAACGCAAACATCATGCTGGATAAGAAAACGATCGTATCCCAGTGTCCGAGATCCGGAATCCAGTTTTTCGCTGTAGTGTAGTCCGTCTGCATCTGGTGTCCGGTACATAGCCATACCACCGCCAGCAAAATGAGGATGGCGGAGGGAATAAATACGCCGCACCAGGCGCTGATGCTATTAATAATTTTTGTCCATTCCATCCCGCGGATATTCATCAGCGTTAATAGCCAGAAAATTACCGCGGAACCAATACCGATAAACGCTTTATTTTCCGCCAGGCCGCCGCCGATCATATAGCCCAACGCGGTAAAGCCGAATTGCAGCATTAATGGGAAAAACAGTACGCAGGAAAAGAGAAAACAAACCACGACAATCCATGCAATACGTTTACCAAATGCCTCTTTAATCCAGACAAATATCCCGCCATCTTTCGGCCAGCCGGTTGACAGCTCGCCGCATACCATCGCTAAAGGAAAAAACAAGCAGAATGCGGCTATCACCCATAGCAACATGGCCGATGCCCCGTAAGGCGCCACGTTAGGGATTTGCCGCAAACTCAGAATAGCGATGACATTCATAAAGACAATGTCTTTGATGCCAAGTAAGCCAGAATTCGTGTTACTCATGGCCATCTCCTGTTATGCATTCAGGCATCACTGCCCTCTTCTTATCATCTGACGACGGGCTTCAGCATGAAACTGAAGCCCAAAACAGTATTAATAAATGTCGTACTTGACCATATCTTCGTAACTGTCTTCCCGACGAATCAGACGCGTCTCACCATTTTTATCGATCATCACCACCCCCGTGCGCGGACGGTTGTTATAAACGGTTTGACTTTCAATGGTGTATGCCCCGGCATCAAGAAACGCGACAATATCGCCAACATGAGTCTCCTTCGGCAGTAAAAACTCTTCGCCTTTCACTCCCATGTGGAAATAATCCCCGCCATCACACAGCGGCCCGGCTAATTTTATCCAGGCGTCGTGCGCTGCCGTCATGCGAGAGGCGTTATAGACATAAAAGAACCAGTCAAAATGCTGGCTATCAGAGAGTACGCTGTAACCAGCATCGACAAATTTCCATTCAACGTGGCATTCCACATTGCCGTTAAGATCGTAATTTGTTTTACGTTTTTCGCAGGAGACTTCCGTCAGTAAAACCGCCGCCGACCCGGTCACTTTACGTCCCGGTTCAATACATATTTCCACATCGGTACGCCATTTATGCACTTCGCGAATGACCGCATCGGCAAAATCCTGGGCGGTAATACCGGCATACATATTATCTTTTAACGGGTCGCCATTCTCGTCGTCATATTTATAGGGAACCGGAATTCCGCCGCCCACGTTGATCAAATCAAATTTAATACCGAGCACCTCTTCCAGGCGACGGGATTCATCCACCAGCACTTTAGTCGCTTTTGCGAAAGGCTCTGACTCCGGCACCTGATCGCCCACATGCATATGCAAGCCGCGTAAATGCACATAAGGCATCGCCAGAATGCGGCGGCAGGTTTCTTCCGCCTGTTCCAGGTCGAGACCCGACTTCGCATGGAAAGCGGTAACCAGTTCCGCATGCGTCGCCGAGGGAACATTCGGCTCTACGCGGACGCAAACATTGGCGACTTTCTTCAGCTTGCGAGAGATGGCATCAATATGTTCCAGCTCATACAGGCTATCAACATTAATAAGATACAGATCGTTGGCGATGGCATATTCCAGATCGGCAGGCTTTTTCACCACGCCGTTGAAGACGATCTGATCGCCGCGAAAGCCTATCTCCAGGCACTTGCGAACCTCATATTGTGAGTTTGCCTCCGCGCAAATTCCGGCGTCACGAATGGCTTTCAACACCCCCATGACCGAGCAGGTTTTTGACGCAAAGAAGGTTTTGGTATTTTTATGCGCCGCAAATGCCTGCTGGATTTCATGAATGTTACGAATAATCTCCGGCTCAGAAAACACATAGAACGGCGTGGGGTACTGGCGCGCCAGAGCGTCCAGATCGACCCCTTCAAAACACAAATGACCGTCTTTGTGCTGGAAACGGCGATCGCCGTTGATTACCTGCTCACGTAGCTGGTTGTAATTCTGCATAATCGAGTCAGTCATAACGCCCTCTGCTTAATGTTTATGGTAAAAATCCGCATTCTTTACAGGGATAAAGCAAAAGGCATGCCACTATTTTTTATCAAAATAATCAATTATTTATAAAAATAAGCTGTTTCTCATTTTCGTCATTAAGTTTGCTATTCATCATAACGACGAAAATTCGTCATTTTTATAATGGCAACATGAACAATAGATATGAGGAATGCATGTATGGCATCCACCAATCAGGAACTGGCCTCGGCGCTCAGGATGTTTTCCCGCTTTTTCGATTTGATTCATCAGCCGTTGGCCGTCATTAATGAGCGTGGTGAATACGTTTACTACAATCAGGAAAGCGCGGATCTGGACGGCTACAGCATTGAACGGGCAATGGGAAAACATATGCTGGATGTCTATCCGGGCATGAAAGAAACCCAAAGTACGATGCTTTCATCGTTAAAAAAAGGCGTGGAATACATTGGCCATTATCAAATTTATTACAATGCGCGAGGCCAGGCCGTTGACTATCAGCACACCACCGCGTCGCTCTATGCAAGCGATGGCGGCATGGTCGGCGTTATCGAAATCGGCAGGAATATGTCCGGCGTCAGGCGGCTCCAGGAGCAGGTGGTAGAACTGAACCAACTGCTGTATGCCGATCACCATGAGAAGCACCATGCCATTATTACCGAAAATCCGGAAATGCTCAGTAATATCGCCAAAGCCAAACGGCTGGCCGCCAGTAATATTCCGGTGACGATTGTCGGGGAGACGGGAACGGGTAAGGAGCTATTTTCCCGCCTGATACATCAATGCAGCAAGCGGGCGAATAAGCCATTTATCGCCCTGAACTGCGGCGCTCTACCGCCTACGCTTATCGAAAGTACGCTTTTCGGCACCGTGCGCGGCGCCTATACCGGCGCGGAAAATAGCCAGGGCTATCTGGAACTGGCAAACGGGGGAACGCTCTTTCTTGATGAGCTGAACGCCATGCCGATAGAAATGCAAAGTAAGCTGCTGCGATTCTTGCAGGATAAAACCTTCTGGCGGCTCGGCGGACAACAGCAACTCCACTCTGATGTCAGGATCGTTGCCGCCATGAACGAAGCGCCCGTCAAATTAATTCAACAAGAACGCCTGCGGGCAGATCTTTTTTATCGGTTGAGCGTCGGAATGTTGACGTTACCGCCGTTGCGCGCCCGCCCGGAAGATATCCCCTTACTGGCGAATTATTTTATTGATAAATACCGTAATGACGTGCCGCAGGACATTCACGGATTAAGCGAGACGGCGCGTGCTGATCTGCTCAATCACGCCTGGCCGGGTAATGTCAGGATGCTGGAAAACGCGATTGTACGCAGCATGATCATGCAGGAAAAAGACGGGCTGCTGAAACACATCATTTTTGAACAGGACGAGTTAAATTTAGGCGTACCGGAAACCGCGCCGGAGAATCCCCTTCCCTCGTCACCCGATCCGCAGTATGAAGGGTCGCTGGAGGTACGGGTTGCCAACTACGAAAGGCATTTAATAGAAACCGCGCTGGATACGCATCAGGGGAACATTGCCGCCGCGGCCCGTAGCCTTAACGTATCCCGCACCACGTTACAGTACAAAGTACAAAAATACGCTATTCGCTTCGGCGTGGTGCGTAATTGACATCGGCCAGCGGCATCGCGCCGCTGGCAAAGCCATTAGCCTTCGTTATGCATTTCCAAGTTTTCCATTTCGTTCTGGAACAGCACCGCTTTGGCGTCGTCATTACGTAATGAATCCAGGAAGTCGAGGTATTGCTGGTCTACGTCTTTGGTGACATATACCCCGTTAAATACCGAACATTCAAACTGCTGGATATCCGGGTTTTCTGCGCGTACGGCTTCGATCAGATCGTTCAGATCCTGGAAGATAAGCCCGTCTGCGCCGATGATCTGCCGAATCTCATCCACCTCGCGACCATGCGCGATCAGCTCATTGGCGGTCGGCATATCAATGCCATAGACGTTGGGGAAACGAATTTCCGGCGCGGCGGACGCCAGATAAACCTTCTTCGCGCCAGCTTCCCGGGCCATCTCGATGATCTGCTCTGATGTGGTGCCACGCACGATGGAATCATCCACCAGCAGGACGTTCTTATCGCGGAATTCCGCGCGATTAGCATTGAGCTTACGGCGCACGGATTTACGGCGTAGCTGTTGGCCCGGCATGATAAAGGTACGTCCCACGTAACGATTTTTGACAAATCCCTGGCGGTACGGCTTGCCGAGAATACGGGCAATTTCCAGGGCGATATCGCAGGAGGTTTCCGGGATAGGGATCACGACGTCGATGTCCAGATCTTCCCATTCACGAGCGATTTTTTCGCCAAGTTTGGTGCCCATATTCACACGAGCGCTGTAGACGGAGATTTTGTCGATAAAGGAGTCCGGGCGAGCAAAATAAACGTACTCGAACAGACAGGGGTTACTGACCGGATTATCCGCGCACTGGCGCGTGAACAGTTGCCCCTTTTCGGTAATATAGATAGCTTCGCCTGGCGCAACATCGCGCAGGAATTCAAAGCCCAGCGTATCCAGCGCCACGCTTTCAGAAGCGACCATATACTCCGTACGACCATCGCCAACGTCACGCTTGCCCAGCACTAACGGGCGAATGCCGTGCGGATCGCGAAAAGCCACCATGCCGTGGCCGATAATCATCGCTACGCAGGCATAGGCGCCGCGGATTTGACGGTTAGTCGCGGCAATCGCGGCAAAAATATTGTCGGCTTCCAGCGGATAGTGACGGAAGCTGTCGAGCTCGCTGGCGAAAATATTGAGCAGGATTTCGGAATCGGAGGTGGTGTTGATATGACGGCGCTTTTCTTCAAACAGCTTTTTACGTAGCTCGTGCGCATTAGTCAGGTTGCCATTATGGGCCAACGTGATGCCATACGGCGAGTTAACGTAAAAAGGTTGCGCTTCCGAAGCGCTGGAGCTGCCTGCGGTAGGGTAGCGCACATGGCCGATCCCCATGTTGCCCTGCAAACGCTGCATGTGGCGAGCTTCAAAAATATCGTTCACCAGCCCGTTTGCCTTACGCAAGCGGAAGCAGTTATTCGCATCAATGGTGATGATACCGGCAGCATCCTGACCACGATGCTGGAGCACTGTTAACGCGTCATAAATCGACTGGTTGACCGGCATAACACCGGAGATACCGACAATACCGCACATACGTCATTTTCCTCGTTAAGCCACATCTCAGAACCTGTTACGTCCTGGGCAAGAAACTCGACGAGCTTTGCAGATAGTCAAAGAACCATCTGATGATGAAGCTGAACTGCGGGATGAGCTGCGATTTGCTCCAGTCTTCGCTTTTCGACAAGCCGGTAAAGGTATCAAGGAAGAACAGAATGGCGGCGACAATCAGCGCGCCTCGCAGTGCGCCGAAACAGATCCCCAACACCCGGTCAGTTCCCGACAGGCCGGTCTTTTCTACTAGCTGACCTATCACAAAATTCACGATAGCGCCGACGATAAGCGTCGCGATAAACAGTACCGCGATAGCAATCCCATTACGAACCAGTTCGTCTTCAAAGCCCGTAAACCAGACAGACAGGTAAGTGTAGTAGTGACTGGCGACAAAGAAAGCACAACCCCACGTCACCAGCGATAACGCTTCACGAACAAAGCCGCGGATCAGGCTAACCAGACAGGAAAAAGCAATCACCGCGATAATGGCGTAATCAATCCAGACCATAGATGTCCCACGATTTTACGCCCTGTCGTCCTGTTCGGGGCGCATTCTAACAGAAAAAGAAAACGTTTGCGTAGGGATTTCCTTCCCACGCGTAAATAAAAATGGCGCTGAAAAAATATTCAACGCCATCACACTTTTTATCTCTTCGGGCACGACCAGAAGAGCTGCCATCGGCCTGATAAGCGCAGGATACCCGGTTTATTCCTTCTGCCGGATGGCGGCGTAAACGCCTTATCCAGCCTACAGAACTTCGGCTATTACCAGATGAACACCGTAGGCCTTAACGCTGCGCGCTCAGGCAAAACGCGCCTTAGTTCGGGCTATATCCCATCACCACGCCGCTTAACCCGGAAATCTGCTTGAGCTCGCCAAGCGATCCTTTCATCTTATCTTTCGACGCATCCGGCCCGACGAGAATACGGGTTATTTTACCCTGTACCGGCGTTGAGGGGGAAGTATAAACCCGGAACCCGGCGGAACGAAGCTTGCCGACTATCTCGTTGACTTTATCCGCGTTTTTCAGCGCGCCCAACTGTACGACATAGGCTTTGCCGGTCGGCGCAGGTTTATCGTCGGTAGCCGGTTGCGGCGCGGGCGTCGGCGTGGAAACGGCGACAACCGGCTGTTGCGGTTTAGGCTGCGGCTTCGGCTTTTCAACCGGCTTCGGTTTAGGCGTCTCCACCGGTATCGGATCAAGCTCGACATTGTTAGACGCCATGCGCGACGGGTCCAGCGACGGCGCTGCCGCATCTCCCGCCCGCACCTCTTCAGCCGCCCCTTCCGGCGGCTGTGTCGGCAGCGCCTGCGTTGCGGCAGGCATCATATCCGGCTCATCACGGTCGCCAGGCTTCGGTACCAGTGGAATCGCAGCAAATTCATCCTGATAATGCTTTTTCTGTCCGTCCAGCAGACCGGGAAGCACAATAACCCCCAGCGCGACTAACACAATCGTGCCGACTAAACGATTCTGAAACTTACTCGCCACCGATTCTCCCCGCGTCTATCACTTCCATAACATGTGCGACGGTGTGGAACGATCCGCACACCAGCACGGTATCTTCTGGCTGCGCCGCGTCGATAGCGGCCTGCCATGCCTGCGCGACGCTATCATAGACATTCCCTTTCCCCAGATGTTCCAGAAGTTGTTCCGCCGTCGCGCCGCGCGGCCCCTCTAACGGAGCACAATACCAGTCGTCAACCACGCTTTTCAACCAGGCTAACGTGCCGGCGATATCTTTATCATGCAGCATACCAATCACCGCAAGCACGCGCCCGCGTTTCGGCAACATTTTCAGACGACCCGTCAGGTATTCCGCCGCGTGGGGATTATGGGCGACATCAAAGATAACGCGCGGCGACTCACTCACGATTTGAAAACGTCCCGGCAAGGTAGCCTGCGCAATACCGTCGCGAATCGCCTGTTCGTCAATGTTCAACCCGCTGGCGCGCAGCGCGGCCAGAGCGGTGGCGGCATTCGGCTGGGGAACCTGCGGCAACGGCAGTCCGGCAAGCGTGCCGTCGCCATCGGTAAACGCCCAGTGGGTCGCTGTCACCTCATAACGCCAGTCAACGCCGCGACGCAGCAACAGCGCGCCGGTCTCCTGCGCGACATCCGCGATGGTTGCCGGCATTTCCGGTTCGCCGACGATAGCGGGTTTTTCCGCACGAAAAATCCCGGCCTTCTCGCGGCCAATACTTTCGCGATCCGGCCCCAGCCAGTCAGTATGGTCAAGCGCGATGCTGGTAATTACCGCTACATCGGCATCCACAATGTTCGTGGCGTCCAGGCGCCCGCCCAACCCGACCTCCAGAATCACCACGTCAAGGTTAGCCTGTTTAAACAGCCACAATGCCGACAACGTACCATATTCAAAATAGGTCAATGAAATATCGCCGCGCGCCGCTTCTATTTCCGCAAAGGACGCGGTATGCGCGGATTCCGCTAATTCTTTCCCCTGCACGCGCACGCGCTCGGTGTAACGTACCAGATGAGGTGAACTATAGACGCCCACACGGTATCCCGCCGCGATTAACACCGACTCCAGCGTTCGACAGGTCGTACCTTTACCGTTGGTTCCCGCAACGGTAAAAACGAACGGCGCAGGCTTGAGGATGTCCAGACGCGCTGCCACCTGGCTTACGCGCTCAAGGCCTAAATCGATACTCTTGCTGTGCAGGTTTTCCAGATAAGAAAGCCACGAGGCCAGGGGCGACGCAGCTTGAGGTATAGATTTGTTTTTCATTGATTCCGCTGCTTCTTTACGGTGAAAAGCAAAAGGGCAGAGCCTGCGGCCCTGCCCTTTTCAGTTATCAGGCCTCAGACTCCTGATCCGGCGCCGGAGGCACCACCACGCCTTCACGCGGGGCGTCCGGGTTCGGCGCGGGCAGATTCATCAGCTTCGCCAGAATGCTCGCCAGCTTCAGGCGCATTTCCGGACGGCGGACTATCATATCAATAGCGCCTTTTTCGATCAGGAACTCACTGCGCTGGAATCCTGGCGGGAGCTTCTCACGAACGGTTTGTTCGATAACGCGCGGGCCGGCGAAGCCAATCAGGGCTTTTGGCTCGGCGATGTTGAGATCGCCCAGCATCGCAAAACTGGCGGAAACGCCGCCCATTGTCGGATCGGTCAATACCGAGATGTAGGGCAGACCACGTTCCTGCATTTTAGCCAGCGCCGCCGAGGTTTTCGCCATCTGCATCAGCGACATCAGCGCTTCTTGCATACGCGCGCCGCCGGAAGCAGAGAAACACACTAACGGACAGTTGTCTTCCAGCGCCTGTTCAACGGCGCGAACGAAGCGTGCGCCAACGACAGACCCCATTGAGCCGCCCATGAACGCGAATTCAAACGCGGCGGCGACAACCGGCATACCGTGAAGCGTCCCTTTCATGACCACCAGCGCGTCTTTCTCGCCGGTTTCTTTCTGCGCGGACGCCAGTCTGTCTTTATATTTTTTGGAGTCGCGAAACTTGAGCACGTCTTTCGGCTCCAGCTCGCTACCCAACTCCACAAGGGAACCTTCATCTAACAGGCTATGCAGGCGATTGCGCGCCGACATGCGCATATGATGGTCACACTTAGGACAGACCTCAAGATTACGTTCCAGCTCAGCGCGGTATAAAACCTGACCGCAGCTATCACACTTGGTCCACACCCCTTCAGGAATGCTTGCCTTGCGGGTGGGAGTAATGTTGCTTTTAATTCGTTCAATCCAGCTCATTGGTGACCTTTCTGCCTGAACCTTAGTCAGCTTTATTATAAGGGGCGCATAATGCCATTTTTGCCCCCAACAGACCATGAATGTTGCACATTAAAACATAACAGCCCGAAACTTTGGATAAAAAAGTGGTCGAACCGCTGAGTTACTTTCTATTTTGCGGCACGCGACGCAGCGCGCTTATGCCGGACAATCTCAATGACGCCAGGTAATATCGAAACCACGATAATCCCCACAATCAGCAGCTTAAGGTTATCCTGAATCAACGGTATCGTACCGAAGAAATAACCGGCGTAGGTAAAGAGCAGCACCCACAGCAGCGCGCCGATGACGTTATAGGCGGCAAAATGCCGATAGGACATGTGCCCCATCCCTGCCACAAACGGCGCAAAGGTTCTGACGATCGGCACGAAGCGAGCGAGAATGATAGTTTTACCGCCGTGTTTTTCATAAAACTGGTGGGTTTTATCCAGATAACTGCGGCGGAAAATTTTCGAATTCGGATTACTGAACAGTTTTTCGCCGAACAGTCGACCAATCGTGTAATTTACCGCATCGCCGACAATTGCGGCGATCAGCATTAACGCCACCATGACATGCACATTGAGATCGTTGGTTTCCAGCGAAGCCAGCGCCCCGGCGACAAACAGCAGCGAGTCGCCCGGCAGGAACGGCGTGACGACCAGGCCGGTTTCACAAAACAGAATCAAAAACAAAATAGCGTACACCCAGACGCCGTACTCCGCGACCAGCTCCGCCAGATGCACATCGATGTGCAGAATAAAATCAATAATAAAGTAGATCAGGTCCATATTTGTCTTTGCCTTTCTACCCGACACGTTTCGGGTGTGCGATTCGGATTAGTCCGCCAGAAATAGCGGGCCCATTGGCGGTTTTGGAAGGTCAAACCGGTCAGGGTAATCCACCGCAACCAAATATAGCCCTTCCGCCTTCGCCGTTGCCGCCGCCAGCGTTCTGTCCCTGGCCGCTAACAGCTCTGCGATCCAGCTCTCCGGCTGGTTGTGAGCGCCTACTTCCAGCAGGCTGCCGACAATATTCCTGACCATATGATGAACAAAGGCATTCGCTTTGATATCGACCACCACATAAGGGCCGTGGCGGGTAACGTTGATGTGCATCACATTACGCCACGGCGTGCGCGACTGGCACTGCACCGCGCGAAACGAGGTAAAATCATTTTCGCCAAGCAGACACTGCGCCGCGCGATGCATCCGCTCTGCATCCAGCGGCTCATAGTAATGCGTCACGCCTTTTGCTAATACCGCAGGACGCAGTCGATGATTGTAGATGATATAGCGATAACGGCGAGCCGTAGCGCTAAATCGCGCGTGAAAATCATCCGGTACAGTTTTCACCCAGCGCACGGCAATGTCACCAGGCAAATTCGCATTTACCCCCAGCGTCCATGCCGCATCTTTGCGCAATGCGGTCGTTTCGAAATGGACAACCTGCCCGGTGCCGTGAACGCCGGCATCGGTGCGCCCGGCGCAGAACACGTTAATAGGTTCATTTGCCACCTGCGAGAGCGCTTTTTCCAGCTTTTCCTGCACGCTGCGCACTTCATTCTGACGCTGCCAGCCATAATACTTGCTGCCGTCGTACTCAATACCCAGCGCAATTTTATAGACCGGCGATGATTGCTGTCCGGACATCAGTACAGATACTCCTGCACCAGCTTCTCCGCAATTTTAACGGCCATCAGCGCGCCGCCGAAACGCACGTTGTCCGCCACTGACCAGAACTGAATTTGTTCCGGCATACCGTAATCATTATGCACACAGCCAATAGAGAGCTGTGGATTGCCGGAAGCGTCGCCCACCTGCGTCGGGTAATCCGTCTCTTCTGACAGTACGATATCTTCACCGCGGGAAAACGCCTCGCGCGCCTCTTCCGCCGCCAGCGGACGGAGCGCTTCAAAGCTCACCATCTGCGCATGGCCATAGAACACCGGCGACTGCACGACACTGGCGGAGATCATCACGCCATCATCCTGCAAAATTTTACGCACTTCATCGACGATACGACGTTCCTGGCGCACGCTGCCTTCCCGATCCGGCAGCAGCGGCAGCATATTGAACGCCAACTGGCGGCCAAAGAAATCATCTTCATCAATCGGTATGCCGTTAAGCAGCTTCGCACTTTGTCCGGCCAGCGCATCGACCGCTTTTTTCCCCTGCGCGGACGCTGATAACATACTGGTGACGGCGATGCGCGACAGTCCCCCCTGATCGATTAACGGCTTGAGCGCCGCCAGCAGTTGACTGGTCAGACTATCGGCGACCGCAATCACGTTACGGTTACGGTAATCCGCCAGTACATACGGGTTAACTTCCGGCACGACCAGCGGCACATCAGGCTCCAGCGCGAACAGACCGCTGGAATCTATCACCAGGCAACCTGCATTGGTCGCGTCGTCTATCCAGGCAGCCGATGCCTCTGCGCCGGCAACGAAAAACGCCAACTGCGCCTGCGTCCAGTCAAAGTCCGCCGCATCCTGGACAATGACCGACTTGCCACCAAAACGGAGGTGCTCGCCCGCGCTTTCATGACGCGCCAACGCATAAATTTCACCGACCGGGAACTGGCGTTCAGCCAGTGTTTCAAGCAGGGCTTCGCCTACGGCGCCCGTTGCGCCCAGAATGGCAATGTTCCAGCCTTCAGACATGGTGATTTACTCCAGAAATACATAAGCGTCCCTGTCGCATTATTCGACAGGGAGCATTAAGAAGACATTAATGTGCCGGGTGATGAACAGCGTTAAAACCTAGCTTACACAGCAAGGCGGCTGCCGTTTCGTCGTCACACATCACGTATAAAGACGACCATTCACGGCGCTCAAGATAATTTTTACGCAATTTATCAAATTCACCCGGAATTCCAGCGACTTTACGCAGTGGCGCATCGTCGCGGCGCACATCATACACCAAATGCGCCAGTCTTTTCAGCGTCGGTTGATCCAGCGGGCCGTGAAGCGTAATACGACCAAACTCAGGCGCAGGCAGTAATGTCTCCAGCGCGACACGCTGCTCGCGACCGATAAACGCGCTATACGCCTCAAAGACCTGGGTGGTGCCGCGCGCTTTGCCTTCCAGCGTATAGCCGGCAATATGCGACGTGCCGATATCCACGGCTTCCAGTAGCGCGACGTTAAGATCCGGTTCGCCCTCCCACACATCAAGCACCACGCTCAGCGGCTGCCCGGCATTGAGTCGCGCCAGCAATGCGGCGTTATCCACCACCGGGCCGCGGCAGGCGTTAATGAGAATGGCGCCGGGTTTCAGTCGACGGATCAGCGTCTCATCGGCCAGATGCAGCGTTTTGTACGGTCCGTCTTTATAGAGCGGCGTATGGAAAGTCAGGACATCCGCTTCCTGCACCAGCTCATCCAGCGTACGAAAATCACCCTCGTCCCCGCGTGCGGCGCGTGGCGGATCGCACAGCAACGTGCGGATACCCAACGCTTCAAGCCTGGTCTGTAGCCGGCTTCCGACGTTACCCACGCCGACAATCCCTATAGTGCGATCGCGTAACGAAAAGCCGTCACGTTCGGCCAGCATCAACAGCGCGGAAAACACATACTCCACCACGGCGATAGCATTACAGCCGGGCGCGGCTGAAAAACCGATGCCCGCCTGCTTCAGCCATGCCTCATCCACATGATCGGTGCCTGCCGTAGCAGTACCAACGAAGTTAATCGGCGTGCCGCTCAGCAGCGATTCATTCACTTTCGTGACCGAACGCACCATTAACGCATCGGCATGGTTCAATTCTTCAACGGGGATCGGGCGACCCGGCACTGCCTTTACCTCACCCAGGCGGCTAAATAATTCGCGGGCGTAAGGCATATTTTCATCAACGAGAATTTTCACGACTGTCGTACCTGTTTGAGAACGAGAGTTAACCGGACAAGTGTGCCATAATCTGGCCGCCAAGCATATATTGCTCAGATTTATGGTTAAAGGATAATTAATTATGCATCCCATCTCCGGCGCCCCTGCACAGCCTCCAGGCGAAGGGCGTAATCCTCTTTCCGCTGCGAGCGAGCAGCCGCTTTCCATGCAACAGCGTACGGTACTGGAAAGGCTGATCACGCGCCTGATTTCACTGACCCAGCAGCAAAGCGCGGAAGTATGGGCCGGAATGAAACACGATCTGGGGATAAAAAATGACGCGCCGCTACTGTCGCGCCACTTCCCCGCCGCTGAACAGAATCTTACCCAGCGTCTGGGCGTAGCGCAGCAAAATCACGCCAATCGTCAGGTGCTTTCACAGCTAACAGAGCTGCTTGGCGTCGGGAATAATCGTCAGGCCGTCAGCGATTTTATCCGTCAACAATACGGTCAAACCGCGCTTAGCCAGCTTACGCCCGATCAACTCAAAAACGTGCTGACGCTCCTGCAACAGGGGCAGCTTTCCATTCCGCAGCCGCAACAACGTCCGGCAACGGATCGGCCATTATTGCCTGCTGAACATAATACGTTGAATCAGTTGGTGACGAAGCTGGCGGCCGCGACCGGCGAGTCAAACAAACTTATCTGGCAATCAATGCTGGAACTCTCCGGCGTGAAAAGCGGCGAGCTCATTCCGGCAAAACAGTTTACCCATCTGGCGACATGGCTACAGGCGCGGCAGACGCTGTCACTACAACACGCGCCTACGCTACATACGCTGCAAGCTGCGTTAAAACAACCGCTGGAACCGGACGAACTCACAGCGATCAAAGAGTATGCCCAACACACTTATCAAATTCAGCCGCAAACGGTGCTGACCACCGCGCAGGTGCAGGATTTACTTAACCATATTTTCCTGCGTCGCGTAGAGCGGGAGGCGGATGAGCTCGAACCGCTCTCTATTCAACCCATCTACCGCCCGTTTGCGCCGATGATTGAAACCGTGAAAAATCTGTCTGCGCGACCAGGCCTGTTGTTTATCGCGCTAATAATTGTACTGGCGCTTTTCTGGCTGGTTTCTTAACCGCGCCGGAACGATAATATCGTCACCAGGATGCCAACCACCGCGGAGATCGCTCCCGCGAGGAATACGGAAGGATAGCCGTATGACGTGGCCAGCATGCCCGCCAGCGGGCCGGTAACGCCGTAGGAGATATCCTGAAACGCGGCGTAGCCGCCGAGCGCCGTACCGCGTACCTGTGCAGGTACGCGTTTCACAACCTCCACGCCCAGCGCCGAGAAAATCAGTGAACACCCTGCCCCGGTGAGCGCCGCGCCTACCAGCGCTATCCAGGCCGTCGGCGCCAGCCACAAGAGCAGCAACCCTGCCGTCTCAACCAGCAATGAGACAACGGCGACCTTCACGCCGCCAAAGCGATCCGGCATCCAACCGAACAATATGCGCATCAGTACAAACGCACCGCCAAACGCGGTCAGGGTGAATCCCGCCATCGTCCAGCCATTGCTGACAAAATAAAGTGAAATAAACGTACCGATGACGGCAAAGCCCACGCCCTGCAATGCCAGGCCCAGGCCCGGTTTCCAGATAAGCCCGACCACGCTCCACAGTGAAGGTCGCTCCCCCGTATACGCAGGCACTTTACGCACGGTGCCGTTGAATGCCCAGGCCAGCAGCGGTAAAACCATCGTCGTCCCCGCCAGCGCCGCGAAGCCAAAGTGGCTATGGATCAGCAAGCCCAACGGCGCACCGGCCGCCAGCGCGCCGTAAATCGCCATCCCGTTCCACGACATCACCTTACCGGAACGCGTTGGGCCAACCAGCCCCAGTCCCCAGGTCAGGGTTCCGGTCAGCAGCTGGCTTTCGCCAAATCCGAGGATCAAACGCCCAACAATAAGCAGCGCGAATTTTACCGGCGCGGAAACCGGCAACAGCGCGGCCAGGAGCCAGGCGGCGCCCGCCAGCCCGCAGGCAAGCATCCCCTGTAACGCCGATCGTTTAGCGCCATATTGATCCGCCAGCCGTCCGGCATAGCCGCGCGTCAGTACCGTCGCAAAAAACTGAATGCCCACGGCGATCCCAACCATCGTATTGCTATAGCCCAGTTCGTGATGGACAAAAAGCGGAATGACCGGTAACGGCAGGCCGACCGTCATATAGGTCAGGAAAACCGCAAAGGCGATGCGGAACAGCGAAAAATCCGCAGACGGGGTCGTTGTTTTTTGGCTAACTGCTGTCATGCATTACTCCAGAATGCAGAGTAAGGCGGGGAAAGGCCACGCCCCCCTCTACCTGAACGTCAGGATTAAGGTGCGTTGGATAACGTTAAACGCTTACGCATTATCGGAAGGATAATGTAGAAAGTGAAGTCTGCCTGTGAGACGCGAAACTTGTCAACCTTGAAATTGCAGCCAGGGTATCAACGCGGCGGCGTGTCATCAAACAGAAAGAGAAAGACCGCTTTCATCCCTCTCACCTTAAACCGTCCAGTCACCTGCTTGCGCTGTTCTGGCGTCAGTAACCTGAACATCATCTCCCAGATATCTTCAGGCTCCGCTTCCTGTAAGGAAATGGGTTCTGGCGTCGGTTCCTCTCCGCTGTCGTCCAGATAACGATGAACATAGAGAGGGAAAACAGATATATGAAACTCCTCGGCCTTTGATTTAACACGCTTACGCCTGACCCCCGCTTTCCCTTCACTGTACTTATATAAACGTTCGCGAACCGCAGGCTCGCTTCCCGGAAACCCCGGTAAGCCAAGACATTCCTTAACCGTGAACCATTCCTTTGCCATCGGTTTCTTTCCTTTCCCCTGATGAAATAAAAATATTTCTTCTTTTTCGCGAAATTTTGCTTTCTTTCTGGCACTATTCTTAGCGTGAAAAAGAAAGTAACTTCCTTTTCCATGCGCTAATTTTATCTTAAAAATATCGGCGCCGATAACACATCTTCTTAGGATTACAGAATGGAACCAAAAAGCCAAGACTGGCATCGTGCAGATATTAAAAGTGCACTGGAAAAAAGAGGTATTACGCTCAGAGATCTTTCTCGTCAGGCCGGTTTATCACCTGATTCACTGCGCAATGTCTTTACCCGTTCCTGGCCGAGAGCCGAACGGATTATTGCGGACGCGCTGGGCATCACGCCGCAGGAGATCTGGCCGTCGCGCTATGGCGATATGCAAATAAAAAATGATGCCGATATCGCAGAATAATAGTTAATGCTGAATAAATTGGCTTTAACTTATCAATCTCAACAATTAATAAATATTTAAACTTATTATATTGAAAATAGTAATAGCACGATCTGTCATGCTTCCCGAATCAAATACTGTTAAAGCATTACGTAATTGCTATTACGTATTTTATTAACAGGAATCATTATGAGTTGGGATAAAAGAGTGGCGGTTAATTATGCCAAAACGCATGCAGGTTCTCATTCTCAAGGCCGGTGTGCGGAATTTACCCGAAAGGCAATTCAGGCGGGCGGTATCACGCTGGGGCATACATATCATGCGAAAGATTATGGCCCAATGTTAAGAAGCGCCGGATTCACCGCTATTGGTACCTATGAAATGCCGCGCGAGGGTGACGTCATCATTATTCAACCTTACGCTGGCGGAAACCCGAGCGGTCACATGGCGATATACGATGGCGCAGAGTGGTATTCAGATTTTAAACAACGCGATATGTGGGCCGGCCCGGGCTACCGGGCAGCCAGGCCCTCATATACCATCTACAGGAAGAATTAATGAAAACGTTCTCCCTTGTCGCGCTTATCCTGTTGCTTTGTAGTTGCTCTGCGCCTCATCACGACAGTACGCAGGCCGTGAAGCAGTTCTATACCTCATGGATGACGACGTTCATGAACGATGTGAATACCCCTGACGACACCACCGCCTTAATGCAACGTTACGTTGCTAAAGAGGTTATTCATCGCCTGGCGCTAATACAGTCCCTTTATGAACAGGAGATTGTAGGGGCAGATTATTTTATGTATGCGCAGGACTATGCGCCAGAGTGGATTCCACAGTTACGGGTTGGGAAGGCACACCCTTTCCTCGGCGGAGAAAAAGTGGATGTTCTGTTGGCTACAGAGTCAACGCCCATCCACCTGGAAGTTTATACCCGTTGGGAAGAGGGACGCTGGAAAATTTACCGCGTTCGGGATGCTGATAAGGATTATGAACAGCCGATTTATGACGCAGGCGCCATCACCCAGGCTGAGGCCTGGTCAGCAAAAGTCGCGCCGGAATATGAGAAGCATTAAAAAAGGGAACCGCCATCGTTCTCTTGTTCGTACCGGAGAGGTTAAAGAGCCTATTTCATCAGGCTCTTATTCCGTCGCTGAAAACAGCAAGCCGAAAATAACCCAGGCATTATTTAAAATATGAAGTGTTATCGGTATCATTAGTCCACGGCTTCTCATTCGAACAACGCATAATATCGATGAAAAAACAAACAGATAAACAAAAGTCACCGCAAAGAGATATTGTGTATGCATAAATGCAAAAGCGAGTGAAGTAATAATAATACCGGAAACTCTTGAGTATCGACCCCAACCGATACTGCTGTTTAATAAAAACCCTCTGAATATAATTTCCTCCGCCACAGGAGCCAGAAAGCACATCACCAGCGTGTTAAGAAATTTATGAAGAAAAAATTGCCTTGATAACTCGGCCATCCAGGGTTCCGGGCCACTAAAAACATTGTAGAGAACGGTAAGGCACACCAGGGCCAGCGCCGGAACAAAACATTCCACAAATGATAAGCGGCCCAATGATAAAAACGGATAATACTTTGAATAAATACTCCAGGCGGCAATCGCGTAGACAAAAACAATACTATATATAAAAGGCGCAGCCAGACCTCCCAAATAAAGCCAGGCATAGGAAGGCGAAAATGAGGCAAAAACAAAAATGCCGAACAAACCAAATAAAACAGCCACACAACTCAAACTATGCCTAATTTTATCTAATGTATTAGTTGGCATTTATATAATATCCATATAATTTGTTGTTCCCTGAATGAAAAAACAGGTCGCATTAGCGACCTGTTTCATTGTTGATACTACAACGTAATAGTCAGGCTTACAACTTACGCATCACCAGCGTGGCGTTGGTGCCGCCAAAACCGAAGCTGTTAGACATTACGGTAGTCAGTTCACGCTCGGTCGTTTCGGTCACGATGTTCAGGCCCGCAGCCTGCTCATCCAGCTCTTCGATGTTGATACTCGGCGCGATAAAACCGTGCTCCAGCATTAGCAGAGAGTAGATGGCTTCCTGCACGCCAGCCGCGCCCAGCGAGTGGCCGGTCATCGCTTTGGTTGCAGAAATTGCCGGGCTGTTATCGCCAAACACTTCACGGATTGCACCGAGTTCTTTCACGTCGCCTACCGGCGTGGACGTACCGTGAGAGTTCAGGTAGTCGATCGGCGTGTCTACGCCGTGCATCGCCATCTGCATGCAACGTACTGCGCCTTCGCCAGACGGAGCAACCATGTCTGCGCCATCGGATGTTGCGCCATAGCCGACGATTTCCGCATAGATATGCGCGCCGCGCGCCAGAGCGTGCTCCAGCTCTTCGACAACAACCATACCGCCACCGCCCGCGATGACAAACCCATCACGGTGCGCATCATAGGTACGGGACGCTTTTTCAGGCGTATCGTTATATTTGGTGGACAGTGCCCCCATCGCATCGAACTCACAGGCCATTTCCCAGCACAGCTCTTCGCCGCCGCCAGCAAAAACGATGTCCTGTTTGCCCAGTTGGATCTGTTCAACCGCATTGCCGATACAGTGTGCGGAGGTCGCGCAAGCGGAGCTAATGGAGTAGTTCACGCCATAAATTTTAAACGGCGTAGCGAGGCAGGCGGAAACGCCGGATGCCATTGCTTTCGTCACCACATACGGGCCCACAGCTTTCAGACCACGCGGGCTACGCATGGCGTCTGCGCCAAAGACCTGGAATTTCGGGGAGCCGCCGCCGGAACCTGCAATCAGGCCGACACGCGGGTTATTCTGATAGACTTCCGGCGCCAGACCGGCGTCGGCCACTGCCTGCTCCATAGACAGATAAGCATAGATGGAGGCGTCGCTCATAAAGCGCACGACTTTGCGGTCAATGAGGCCAGTGGTATCCAGTTTTACGTTGCCCCATACCTGGCTACGCATGCCGGCGTCCTTCAGCTCCTGAGAGAAAGTGATCCCTGAACGTCCTTCACGCAGAGATGCCAGGACTTCCTGCTGGTTATTACCGATGCTGGAAACGATGCCCAGGCCAGTAATCACTGCACGTTTCATTCAATACCTCTGTAATTCGCACTATTTTTAAGTTTCGATTGGCACAATAGCGTACACTTGTACGCCGAACAAGTCCGATCAGCCATTTAGTACGGAAATTTGCGCCATCAGGCACACATCGTTAAGATCGCGATACCGCCCGTCAGACGAGTAACTTACGTGAAACAATACGCCATACAACCCGCCACACTCGAATTTAACGCTGAGGGTACACCTGTTTCCCGAGATTTTGATGATGTCTATTTTTCTAATGACAATGGACTCGAAGAGACACGCTACGTTTTTCTTGGCGGCAATCGTCTTGCGGAGCGATTTCCCGTACATTCACATCCATTATTTATAGTCGCGGAAAGCGGTTTTGGCACCGGACTCAACTTCCTGACGCTGTGGCAGGCGTTTGACAGCTTTCGTTCTGCGCACCCACAGGCGACGCTGCAAAGGTTACATTTCATCAGCTTTGAGAAATTCCCGTTAACGCGCGACGATCTGGCGCTGGCGCACCAACACTGGCCGGAGCTCGCGCCCTGGGCAGAGCAGCTGCAGGCGCAATGGCCGCTGCCGCTCCCGGGGTGCCACCGCCTATTGCTGGATCGGGGTCGGGTGACGCTGGATTTGTGGTTTGGCGATATTAATGAGCTGACCGACCAACTGGACGCCACGCTGAATCAAACAGTCGACGCCTGGTTCCTCGACGGTTTTGCCCCGGCGAAAAATCCGGATATGTGGACGCCAAACCTGTTTAACGCGATGGCGCGGCTGGCGCGGCCCGGCGCAACGCTGGCGACGTTTACCTCGGCGGGTTTCGTCCGTCGGGGATTACAGGAAGCCGGTTTTACCATGCAAAAACACAAAGGCTTCGGACGTAAACGCGAGATGCTTTGTGGAGTGATGGAACAACACCTCATGCCGACCCTTTCCGCGCCCTGGTTTTACTGCAGCGGAAGCGAAAAACGTGAAACGGCGATCATTGGCGGCGGCATCGCCAGCGCGCTGTTATCACTGGCGTTACTGCGTCGCGGCTGGCAGGTGACGCTCTATTGCGCAGATGATCAGCCCGCCCAGGGCGCTTCCGGTAATCGACAGGGCGCGCTTTATCCGCTCCTTAGCAAACATGACGCCGCCATTAATCGCTTTTTCCCGACCGCATTCACCTTTGCCCGTCGCCTGTATGATGCCCTGCCCGTCTCTTTTGATCATGCCTGGTGCGGCGTGACACAGCTCGGATGGGATGAGAAAAGCCAGCAGAAAATTGCCCAGATGCTGTCCCTGGCGCTGCCCGCCGGACTGGCCTCGGCGCTCAATGCCGAAGAGGCGGAACAGGCGGTTGGCGTGACGACACGCTGCGGAGGAATTACCTATCCGGCAGGCGGCTGGCTGTGCCCGGAACAATTAACTCGCGCAGTCATCGCACTGGCGACTGAACAGGGTTTACAAACGCGCTTTCGCCATACGCTCACGTCGCTCGTTGCGCAGGAGTCGCGCTGGCAACTGCGCTTTACGTCAGGTGAAACCGCCAGCCATGAGACTGTCGTCCTGGCGAACGGCCATCAGATTAACCGTTTTGATCAGACCCGGCCGCTGCCGGTTTATGCCGTCGGGGGGCAGGTCAGTCATATTCCCACCACCCCCGCCCTCTCGGCGTTGCGTCAGGTGTTATGCTACGACGGCTATCTGACGCCGCAAAATCCGCATAATCAGCAGCACTGTATTGGCGCCAGCTATCACCGGGGCGACGAAAGCACCGTCTGGCGCGAAGAAGATCAGCGTCAGAACCGACAGCGTCTGCTTGACTGTTTTCCGGATGCGAACTGGGCCACAGAGGTTGACGTTAGCGGCAACAGCGCCCGTTGCGGCGTGCGTTGCGCCACCCGCGACCATCTGCCGATGGTGGGCAATGTCCCGGATTACCACGCCACGCTGACGCATTACGCCGATTTAGCCGATAATAAAACGTCGGCGGCGTCTGCGCCTGTGTATCCGGGTTTATTTATGCTCGGCGCGCTGGGATCGCGTGGTTTGTGTTCAGCGCCATTATGCGCAGAAATTCTGGCGGCGCAGATGAGTAACGAGCCGATTCCACTGGATGCCGGTACGCTGGCGGCGTTAAATCCAAATCGGTTATGGGTGAGAAAGTTATTGAAGGGAAAAGCGGTGAAGTAATGGGCCAGTCAATAGCGGAAGGCGGCAAGCGTCGCCTTCCGGTCCACGGCGTTATTGTTTTGCCTTGTCGAACAAATTGTCCCACATCGCTTTGACTAACGCCTGATCGCGCGGCGACAGTTCGCCGGCGCCGATCGCTTTCTCCAGACTTTGGCTAACGTTGGCATAGACCGCCTCAACGGAGTGGTCATCACCGCTCTCCAGCTCGGCAATGGCTAACGTCAGGTGGCCACGCAGGTATCCACTGGCAAAAAGCTCATCGTCGCTGGCGTGCTCTACCATATCGTCAATTAATGCCAGAATGCGTGATTCAAACTCCGCGATCATCTTCTTTCCTCATTGTAAACGTGGCGCTGGCTTTAATTAAGCGCTTCCGGCCACGGGAACTGTTCCGCCTTAAGTTCGGGCGTGTGATAGTAATTCTGTAGCGCTTTGATGAAGCGGGCCGGACGTTCAGGAATGCCCTGCTCCAGATACGCCATTACCTGCGCATGAACCCGGCGCTGAAACGCCACGCGATCCGGCTCAATATCGCCTTCCAGATTGTCGCAACTAACGTTTAAAGGGATACCCCGCCGCCACGCAAAACAACCAGTCGAAAGCCTGTGGCTTCACCTCAACGTCTTCAAATTGACTTTGGGTCTGCGCGTCGCGTCCGTCCGGGCAGTACCAGTAACCAAAGTCGACCAGTTCGCGGCGCGCCTTACCGGCGATACACCAGTGAGAAATCTCATGCAGCGCGCTGGCGTAAAACCCATGCGCAAAGACGATACGGTGGTACGGTACCTGCGCGTCAGCAGGAAGATAGATCGGTTCGTCGTCGCCTTTAATCAGACGGGTATTAAATTCTTCGGCAAAGCAGCCGTTAAAAATCTCAATTAATTGTTCGTAATGGTGCGTACTGTTCATTAATTCATCCCCAACCAGTGGAGGATCTCCTGTCCGTGGCTATCATAAAGTAACCTGGCGCTCATCACCGCCGAGACAATAACGATCATCGGTCTGATAAGCTTTTGGCCTTTGCTCAACACCAGACGCGACCCCATTCGCGCCCCTAAAAACTGACCAACCAGCATCACAAAGCCCGTCGCCCAGATCACTTTGCCGCCGATGATAAATAACAGCAGGCCGCCAACGTTGGAGGTAGCGTTAAGCACTTTGGCATGTGCCGTGGATTTCGCCAGGTTATAGCCACATAAGGTGACAAACGCCAGAGCGTAAAACGACCCTGCGGCAGGCCCGAAAAAGCCGTCGTAAAACCCGACGCATCCCCCGGCTATCAGCGCGAACGGTAATCCATACAGGCGGCGCTGGCGATCTTCCTCGCCCAGCTTCGGCATCAATAAAAAATAGAGGCCGATGAAAATCACCAGGATGGGCAAGATCTGGCGCAAAATATCCGCCTGCACGTGCTGCACCAGCAGCGCGCCGCTCATCGAGCCAATGAACGTCATCAGAATATTGAGCTTTTGCTCGGCCAGGTTTACCACTTTACGGCGAATAAAATAGAGCGAAGACGAGAGGGAGCCGCCGCACGCCTGTAATTTATTGGTCGCCAACGCGTTTGCCGGCGACATCCCGGCGGCCATCAGCGCAGGGATAGTGAGCAGCCCTCCGCCTCCGGCGATAGAATCGATAAATCCTGCCAGTACGGCGACAAAAAACAGCACCACCAGCAGCAGCGGGGAGACCATAAACAGATCATAAAAATTGTCCATCAGAGTACATGCTCATCCAGTAGCGCCTGGCAGGAAGGCGGCAACGGCGGCGGTGTCTTCTTCTCAGGCTTTGTGGTGCCAGGTTTTGGCGGTTCGAACCAGCTTTGCAGTTCAGCGCCGCATCCATCGCCCGGCGGGGGTAAAGGTTGATCTTCGCACTCCAGGCTGTCGGCAGGGCAGCGTAAACGCACGTGCATATGCGCGCGATGCTGGAACCAGGGGCGTACTTTACGTAGCCAGTCACGATCGCTTCCGGCATCGAGGCAAAGCTGTTGTTTAATAGCCGGATTGACGAAAATACGGGTGACGTCATTGTCTTGTGCCGCCAGTTTGATCAGACTGGCGATATCCGACGACCAGCGCGACGGCACGACATGTTTACCGTCGCGGGACACCAGATCTAACGCCTGCGGGCGCAATAGCTGCGCCTGGCTCCAGCGCGTTTTCGGCAACTGCAAGAAAATATCCACATCAAGCCCGGTCTGATGACTGGCGTGTCCGCCATTAAAGCGGCCTCCGGCAGGCATCCCCATGTCGCCTATCAGGACGGTTCCGAGCCCCCGTTGCTGCGCCTGATGACTCAACCGCTGGATAAACATGACCAGATCCGGGTGGCCGAAATAACGGCGCTGATCGGTGCGCATCACCTGATAATTATCGGACTGTACCGGCAACGTGTCGGCGCCAATGATGCATCCGTTGGCAAAGCTACCGATAGACTGGGCGGCGCCGGGGACAGGATGGGTTATTTTCTGCCACGGCGTCGCCGCCAGGCTGGCGCTACTGACAAACCATGCCAGCAGCGCAATCGCGGTTTTTTTCATTTCTTACCAGCGTGGAATCTCTGTCTTTACATCCGCATTCTGTGCCCGATGGCGCAGCAGGTGATCCATCAGTACGATCGCCAGCATGGCTTCTGCGATCGGCACTGCGCGAATCCCCACACACGGATCGTGGCGCCCTTTGGTGATCATCTCGACCTCTTCACCCATCCGGTTGATCGTACGTCCCGGCACGGTAATGCTGGAGGTAGGTTTCAGCGCCATATGCGCCACAATGTGTTGCCCACTACTGATGCCACCGAGGATGCCGCCAGCGTGGTTGCTCTGAAAACCCTGCGCCGTGATTTCATCGCGATTCTGGCTGCCGCGCAGCGCCACCACGTTAAATCCTTCGCCGATCTCCACGCCTTTCACCGCATTGATGCTCATCAGCGCATGGGCGATGTCCGCATCCAGTCGGTCAAATACCGGTTCGCCAAGCCCTGCCGGCACGCCGCTCGCCATCACCGTCACTTTCGCGCCGATGGAGTCACCCTCTTTTTTCAGCGCGCGCATCAGTTCGTCCAGCGCGTCAAGTTTGTCCGCATCGGGGCAAAAGAACGGATTAAGCTCAACCTGACGCCAGTCTTTAATCTCCAGCGGAATGTCGCCCATCTGGGTCAGGCAGCCGCGGATTTCGATGCCGAACTTTTCCGCCAAGTATTTCTTGGCGATCGCCCCTGCCGCTACGCGCATCGCGGTTTCACGCGCGGAAGAACGTCCACCGCCGCGGTAATCGCGCAGGCCGTATTTCTGCTCATAGGTGTAATCCGCGTGTCCCGGGCGAAAAACATCTTTAATCGCGCTGTAGTCCTGCGAGCGCTGATCGGTGTTTTCAATCAGCAGGCCAATACTGGTGCCGGTCGTCACGCCATCAAACACGCCGGAGAGAATTTTTACCTGGTCCGGTTCGCGGCGCTGAGTAGTATAGCGCGAGGTGCCAGGGCGGCGTCTGTCGAGATCGTGCTGCAGATCGGCCTCCGTCAACGGGATGCCGGGCGGCACGCCATCGACGATACCCCCAAGCGCCAGCCCGTGTGATTCGCCGAAAGTGGTTACGCGAAAGAGTTGTCCAATTGTGTTTCCTGCCATCACGGCTCCGTTATCGTTGTTGTCGTTTGCGTGTTTTAATCTTTATAAATATTGAAATGTTCACGGGCCGCGAGCAACTGCGCTTTGGTCAACATAAAGACGCCATCGCCGCCGTTGTCAAACTCCAGCCAGGTGAACGGCACATCCGGATACTGCTCCATCAGATGTACCATGCTGTTTCCGACTTCACAAATCAGAACGCCATCATCGGACAGATAATCCGGCGCATTTCCCAGGATACGGCGGGTCAATTTGAGGCCGTCAGTGCCGGACGCCAGCCCCAGCTCAGGTTCGTGGCGATATTCGTTCGGCAGATCGGACATATCCTCCGCATCGACATAAGGCGGGTTAGTGACAATCAGATCGTACTGAACTTTCGGCAGATCGCGGAACAGATCGGAACGGATTGGCGTCACGTGATGGATAAGACCGTGTTCTTCAATGTTATGCTCGGCGACAGCCAGCGCATCCGGCGAAATATCGACCGCATCAACCTCTGCGTCCGGGAAAGCATAAGCACAGGCGATGGCGATGCAGCCGCTGCCGGTACACATATCCAGAATATATTTCGGCTGTTGGCTAATAAGGCCAGCGAAGTGGTTATTAATCAGCTCGCCAATCGGTGAACGCGGCACCAGCACGCGCTCATCAACATAAAATTCGTGGCCGCAGAACCAGGCTTTATTGGTCAGGTAGGCTACCGGGATACGCTCGTTAATGCGACGAATCACTCGCTCGACAATGCGGTGTTTTTCGCTGGACGTCAGCCGCGCGGTCCGCATATCCTCCGGAATATCCAGCGGCAGATAAAGAGACGGCAACACCAGTTGTACCGCTTCATCCCACGGGTTATCGGTACCGTGTCCATACCAGATATTCGCCGCGCTAAAGCGGCTTACCGCCCAGCGCAACATGTCCTGAATGGTATGCAGTTCACTTACTGCTTCATCGACGAAAATTTTATCCACGTATTCCTCCAGGGCATGCTCGCATTAAATTCGGCGGCTAGTTTGCCACGAAGACAGGGATAAATCAGCATTGACGCGGCGGGAGAATACGAAAAATCCGTTTTGACCGTTCGGATATCCTCCGGGTCGGGTAAACTAAGGCAAAAGATCAGACGAGACCCACGAATGAAAAAGAAAACATCGCTCAGCGAGGAGGACCAGGCGCTGTTCCGTCAGCTGATGGTCGGCACCCGAAAGATTAAACAGGATACTATCGTCCATCGGCCACTGCGCAAGAAAATCACGGAAGTCCCTACCCGAAGGTTAATTCAGGAACAGGCGGACGCCAGCCACTATTTTTCTGATGAGTTCCAGCCGCTGCTCAATACGGAAGGGCCGGTAAAGTATGTCCGTGAAGATGTCAGCCATTTCGAGCTAAAAAAAATGCGCCGCGGCGACTATTCGCCAGAACTGTTTCTGGATTTACACGGCTTAACGCAGCTTCAGGCCAAGCAGGAACTGGGGGCGCTGATTGCCGCCTGCCGTCGGGAACATATTTTTTGCGCCTGCGTCATGCATGGACACGGTAAACATATTCTGAAACAGCAAACGCCGTTATGGCTGGCGCAGCATCCGCATGTGATGGCCTTTCATCAGGCGCCGAAAGAGTACGGCGGCGACGCCGCGCTGCTGGTGTTGATTGAAGTGGAAGAGTGGCAACCGCCCGAATTACCCTGATGCGGAATTGCCGGATGGCGGCGCAAGCGCCTTATCAGGCAGCAAAGATTAAATCGCTTTCGCCATTTTCAGATTGCAGGGACTCATTTGCCAGTTGAATGTCCCCTTGCCGCTTTCATCAAGCGTAACGTTGGCAATTGCGGACGTCGTGAACATCGGCGGCGTTTCGCCCGGACAAAGCTCAGATACCAGGTATCCGACCAGAGGTAAGTGAGAGATCACCAGCACCGATCCGATCTCTTCATTGGCCAGCGCCTGAAGGTAGGCGCTGACCAGACCGACATCGCCACAGGGCGTTAGCTCCGGCAGGACATCCACCTGAGTCGGCAGATTCATACAATCGCCGACCACATCTAACGTCTGTTCGGCCCGAAGAAACGGACTCACCAGAACACGTTCGATATCCACTTTTTGACCTTTCAGCCAGTTCGCCATCAGGCGAGACTCGTCACACCCACAAGAGGTCAAGGGACGAACCGAATCACTGGCGGCATCGAGGGCTGCGTCGCCGTGACGCATGATAAAAACTTGCATATTGCACCGCTTTTGTTAACCAGTTTCACCAACACGCTTACCACATGCCCCTATTGGCTGCGGCAAAAATGCGGTGGCCGGCATTGTGCCTTATCCATTCACCGAATGAAACGCTGTTTTTTACCTCAATGGCGTAAGTATAGTCAATCCTTGATTATTATTTCGCCACTAAGGAGGCATTCAGTGCGGATTCATATTCTCTTTGACCTCAATTTCCCTGGTCAGTTTCCCCATTCGTCCAGAAATGCTCCCTGCGCTCCGCCATGCGCACTAATTGTTCACAAGGCGCGTAACGAGGACCGTAAAGTGCGGCCAGGCGCTGTAATGTCGCCACCATTTCACCCGGCCCGAGAGCATCCATATAGCGGAACGGGCCACCGAGAAACGGCGGAAAACCGATACCAAACACGGCGCCGATATCGCCATCGCGCGCGCTGCGAATCACTTTTTCGTCGAAACAGCGCGCCGCTTCGTTAAGCATTAACATGACACAGCGCTCTGCCACCTGCTGCGCAGACAGTCGACTCTGCCCTTGCACGCCAATAAGCTTATAAATAGCAGGGTCAACCTGTTTTTTGCTTTTACGCCCTTTTTCGCCATAAAGATAGAAACCGCGACCATTTTTTCTACCTTTGCGATCGTCATTCAAAATTGAAGCGACAACATTTGCAGGCGCGCTAAAACGTTCTCCATACGCCGCCTCAAGCACAGGAATAATTTTAGTGCCCGTGTCGATTCCTACCTCATCCAAAAGTTGGATTGGCCCCACCGGAAAACCAAATTTTACCAGGGCGGCGTCAATATGTTCGACGCGTTCGCCTTCAGTCAGCATCCGAATCGCCTCATTGATATATGGCGCAAGAATTCGGTTAACATAAAACCCGGCTTTATCACTGACGACTATCGGGGTTTTACCCTGTTTTTTCGCCAGCTTAACGGTCGTGGCGATGGTCTGCGCGGAAGTAGACGCGTGAGGAATGACCTCAACCAGCGGCATTTTTTCGACCGGGCTAAAAAAGTGCAATCCAATCACCTGTTCCGGTCTGGCCGCATTCGCCGCAATATCGCCAATCGGCAGGGAAGAAGTATTGGAGGCAAAAATGGTGTGAGTAGCGCAATTTTGCTCCACTTCCGCCACCATCTGTTGTTTTAACGGCAGATCTTCAAACACCGCTTCAATGACCAGATCACGATGACTGAAACCACGGTAATCGGTCGAACCTGATATCAACGCCAACTGTTTATCGCGTTCGCTGGCTTTGATATGGCGGCGGCGTACTTTTGTTTCAAGCAGATCCCAGCTGTATTTCAGAGCATGATTGATCCCCTGAGTATTTATATCCTTAATTCGTACTGGCAAACCGCCTTTACAGGCCGTAACCCAGGCGATACCGCCGCCCATTAACCCGCCGCCTAAGATGCCCACGCTGTTCAGCGGGCCGGGCGGTGCATCGCTACCGGGATCTTTTTTCACCTCGGTACTGGCAAAAAAAACAGCGCGCAGCGCCTGCGATTGCGGCGTCATCGCCAGCTCGCCGAAAGCGCGCGCTTCCGCGTCATAGCCGCTACTGCTGCCCTGCGCCAGTCCGGTTTCAATCACATCAATGATCCGCTCCGTCGCCGGATAATTACCCTGCGTTTTTTGCGCCGTCTTTTTACGCACCAGGCGAAATAACAGCGCGCGCCCCAGCGGCCCCGCCAGGATACGTTCACGGACCGGTAAAGTCCGCTGCGCCAGGCGTTCTTTTTTAGCCAGCTCGACAGCCGCTTCCAGTAAAATAGTTTGCGGCACCACATCATCAACCAGCCCGGCTTTAAGCGCCTGTCTGGCGCGAAGCTGTTTACCTGTCAGGATCATATCCAGCGCGGTACTGACCCCCACCAGCCGCGGAAGACGCTGCGTTCCGCCCGATCCCGGTAAAAGCCCTAACTGTACCTCCGGCAGTCCGAGAACGGTTTTAACGTCATCGGTACAGATACGCCGATGGCAGGCCAGCGCCATTTCAAGACCGCCCCCCAGACAGGCGCCGTGAATGGCGGCGATAACCGGAACAGGCAACGCCTGGATCTCCGCCATCAGTTGTTGCCCCTGACGCGCCAGCGTTTCCGCTTCCTGCGCGTTTTGGCAGTGGCCTATCATGTTGATATCAGCGCCAGCAATAAAGTTATCTGCTTTGGCTGAGATAAAAACAACGCCCTGCAACGCTTTATTTTCCCGGATCTGCTTCAGGATGGCGCGTACCTGCGCGGCAAACTCCGCTTTCAGGGTGTTCACCTTTTCTCCAGGGACATCAATAGCGACAACCGCGACATTATCCAGACGCACGCTAAGCATAAAAGCTGATGTGGTAGTCATTATTCCGCCTCCAGAACCATCGCCGCGCCAAGACCGCCAGCCGCGCAGGCCGTGACCAGGCCAAAACCTCCGCCCCGACGCCGTAATTCATGCAACGTTTGGGTTATCATCCGCGCGCCCGTTGCGGCAAAAGGATGCCCGTAGGCGATTGAGCCGCCGAGCACGTTGAATTTAGCGTCATCCACCTCCCCTGTCGCCTGCGCACGACCAAACACCTCACGGGCAAATCGTTCGCTGCCCAGCAGTTGTAAGTTCGCCAGAGTCTGAGCGGCAAACGCTTCATGCATGTCAAAAAGCGTCAGATCGGCCATCGTCAACCCGGCCCGCTCCAGCGCCAGCGGCGTTGACCAGGCCGGCCCCAATAGCATGTCCTGCCAGACATCAATAGCGGTAAAGGCGTAGCTGCGCAGATAACCAAGCGGGCGCAGCCCCAGCTCTTTAGCGCGGGATTCGGTCATCAGAATAACGGCGGCAGCGCCGTCGGTCAGCGGTGTACTGTTGGCGGCGGTTACGGAGCCATGTTTTCGGTCAAAAGCGGGACGCAGTTTAGCGTAGTCCGCCAGCGTGGAGGCACCGCGAATGTTGTTGTCTTCTGCAAAGGGGTTTTTATACGGCGGCACATAGGTCGTCATCACTTCTTCCGCCAGTTTACCCTCCGCCCATGCCTGCGCGGCGCGCTGATGTGAACGATGCGCCAGCGCGTCCTGCTGTTCACGCGTAATACCATACGTTTTCGCCATCTGTTCGGCGGTATCGCCCATGCGCAGACCGGTGGAATACTCAGCAACGGCGGGAGGAACGGGCAGCAGGTCGCGTAAGCGCAGACGAGAAAAAAGCGTCAGCCGTTGGCGGGTCGTCCGGGCTTTATTGACATCAACCAGTACCCGCGCCAGGGCTTTACTCACGCCTATTGGCAGTACCGACGACGAATCTGCGCCGCCAGCGATACCCGCGCGTATCGTGCCGGCCATCAGGCTTTCCGCCACATTCGCTACCGCCTGAAAACTGGTGGCGCAGGCGCGGCTTACGCTATAGGCATCGGTATGAACATTCATTCCCGTACCCAGCACAATTTCGCGCGCAATATTGGGGGCTTCCGGCATTTGTACTACCTGACCAAAAACCAGTTGCTCAATGGCATCGGCTGGAATTTCACTGCGCGCCAGCAGCTCGCCTACCACCATCTTGCCGAGATCAACAGCGGGAATACCATGAAATGCAGTGGCCTGACGAGCGAAGGGGGTTCGTAACCCACTGACAATAGCAATGCGATCGCCCTGACGGGTGACCAACGGTAAAGCCTGACGCATAGTACTCCCCTGTAAAAAAATAAATTAGTGGTCTGACCTGATCACAGTCTTAACCAATTTTTTACATTTAGCCAAGCAGAGAGAAAAGAAAGTGGGAGCTAAGGCACAGTGAAGGGAAACGACAAAAAAAGAAAACGCCTCCGCCAGATGATGACGGAGGCGTCGTGAATGAACGGATTAACGCAGGCCGAGCTGGAAGATCAGCGTTTCTGCTTCGCAGGCGAAAACAAAATCAATATCCAGACGAACGCCTTCGGATTCCTCGGTAAAGGTTGGCGTAATTTGGCAAGGTTCAGACTCCACGCTACGCGCTTTTTCGGTTAACGCCGCCAGCGTCTCTTCAGCCTCTGCGCGGGTAGCGAATACGCGGCTGTATGACGCGGTGCAATCGGAGTTGTCCATGATGGTTCCAACGTCCATACAGCAGCAAACCGGGGTTTCATCAGCACTGCATTTACTCATTGTAGATTTCCTCTGTATTTGCACCCAGGGTGCCAGATAAACGATGGGGATATTTTACGCTCCCGGCATTCGCCTCTCCAGTCGTTAATGGTGGGAAACGCGTTAAGTGACCGAAATCACACTTAAAAATGATCTAAAACAAAAATCACGCGATCGGGTGACCGTTAAGCCCGCCGATTTTACCAGCCAGATCTCGTTTCTAAGATCACAATTGAAAAAACTTATAAACATACTTGCAACATTCTAGCTGGTCAGACCTATACTCTCGCCACTGGTCTGATTTCTAAGTCGTACCGCAGACCCTACACTTCGCGCTCCTGTTACAGCATGTAACATAGTTTGTATAAAAATAATCAATGAGGTTATGGTCATGAGCCAGAAAACCCTGTTTACAAAGTCTGCTCTCGCAGTCGCAGTGGCAATCATCTCCACCCAGGCCTGGTCTGCGGGCTTTCAGTTAAACGAATTTTCTTCCTCTGGCCTTGGCCGGGCCTATTCGGGTGAAGGCGCAATCGCAGATGATGCGGGTAACGTTAGCCGCAACCCGGCGTTAATTACCATGTTTGACCGCCCGACGTTTTCAGCGGGCGCAGTTTATATTGATCCTGATGTTAATATTAGCGGGACATCGCCATCTCGTCGGACGTTAGATGCGGATAACATCGCGCCGACGGCCTGGGTGCCGAACGTCCATTTTGTCGCCCCGATTAACGACCAGTTTGGCTGGGGGGCTTCTATTACCTCTAACTATGGTCTGGCGACAGAGTTTAACGACACATACGCCGGCGGCTCGGTTGGCGGTACGACCGATCTTGAAACCATGAACCTGAATTTAAGCGGCGCTTATCGCTTAAATGAGGCCTGGAGCTTCGGCCTCGGCTTTGATGCGGTATACGCGCGCGCGAAAATCGAACGTTTTGCGGGCGATTTAGGCCAGTTGGTCGCGGCACAGAATCCGGCGCTGGCGCCGGTCGCGGGTCAGATTCTCAGCGACACCAAGATTGCCCACCTGAACGGTAATCAGTGGGGCTTTGGCTGGAATGCCGGTATCCTTTATGAACTGGATAAAAATAACCGCTACGCGCTGACCTACCGCTCGGAAGTCAAAATTGACTTTAAAGGCAACTACAGTAGCGATCTTCCCATCGCTATAAACCGATTTAACCTGCCTATCCCAACGGCAACCGGCGGCGCGACGCAGTCAGGCTACCTGACGCTGAATCTGCCGGAAATGTGGGAAGTGTCCGGTTATAACCGTGTGGCGCCACAGTGGGCCATCCACTATAGCCTGGCCTATACCAGCTGGAGTCAGTTCCAGGAATTGAAGGCAAAATCGACCGCCGGCGATACGCTCTTTGAGAAGCATGAAGGCTTTAAAGACGCTTATCGCATTGCGTTGGGTACCACCTATTACTACGATGACAACTGGACGTTCCGTACCGGTATCGCCTTCGATGACAGCCCGGTACCAGCGCAAAACCGTTCTATCTCTATTCCGGATCAGGACCGTTTCTGGCTGAGCGCCGGTACGACTTACGCCTTTAACAAAGATGCGTCTGTCGACGTTGGCGTCTCTTATATGCATGGTCAGAGCGTGAAAATTAATGAAGGCCCTTATCAGTTTGAATCTGAAGGGAAAGCCTGGCTGTTCGGTACTAACTTTAACTACGCGTTCTAATCTCTTTCTGAAACGGATCAAAAAGGTGAGCATTGCGCTCACCTTTTTATTTACTGCCGTTTATTCCGAGTCGATCTCTTTGAGTTCGTCCTGAATCGCTTGCGCGTTCGGGTTTTCCTGCGGCTTGAGTTTTCCGCCATTGGCGATAAAGTCATGACGCTGGAAGTATGCCTCGCGCACCATAATATAAGGATCGGAAGACTGGCGCAGCAAACCATCGGAGTCCAGCAACTGCGCGCGGGTTTCTATCCCTTCGATAGTCCATTTTCCTATGGACATTGGCCAGGTCAACCACGAGAGCACCGGATACAAGGTATCCGCCATATCCCCGCCATCTTCACGCAGCGTGAAGCTGCCGTAGAACGGAAGTTGCATATAAGGCCCATACCCCACGCCATAATGGCCCAGTGTACTGCCAAAGCGATGCGGTTCAACGCGCTGCAGCTTAGGATTCGCCATTCCCGCGACGTCAATAAAGCCGCCCATCCCTAATAAGGTATTCAGGAAGAAACGGGTGAAATGCACCATACCCTGATAAGGATCGCCCTGCAGGAAATAGTTCACCATGATCGCCGGTTCTTCGAGGTTGCCGGTGAAATTACTTAAACCGTTACGCGCAGGCTGTGGAACATAATCACGCCAGGCGACCGCGACCGGCCGAACAACATACGGGTCCAGCACATTAAAGTTGAAGTTGTACATGGTGCGGTTAAACCCTTCAAATGGGTCTGAACGCCCCTGCTGTTCTGTACCGGAACTCGCACACCCGACCAGCAGTGTGGTTCCCAGCGCCAGCGCCGACAGGCGAAGCTTCATAGATGTCTCCCTGTGAATTATGGCTATCGCTGATTGCCATCCATGACGGAACGCTACCGTATCCGCCTGTTTAGGTGTGAGCGATTTTAACAGCACGTCAAACGATGTCTATATGCGCGATCTCATTGCTCTGAGCATAGCCTGGTAACGCAACAACATGACGGCCCTATTCTAACGAAACAGATAAAAACGAGCGTGATTATTTTTATTTTTTCGGAGAATGCCCCGGCCTGGGTAAATGAAAAACCGCTACGCTTTATTAATATGTGTTAATCAGCAAGGATCATCATGGATAGCCTTAACGACGATAAAATTAACCGGCACAGCAGTGACCTGGAAGTTGAAAGCGAAGAAAAACAAAGCGGTAAAGAGATTGAAGTAGATGAAGATCGTCTTCCTTCCCGCGCCATGGCGATTCATGAACATATTCGCCAGGATGGTGAAAAAGAGATGGAACGCGATGCGATGGCTTTGCTCTGGTCAGCCATTGCCGCAGGACTTTCTATGGGGGCATCACTCCTGGCGAAAGGGATTTTCCACGTGCAGCTTGAAGGCGTTCCCGGCGGCTTTTTACTGGAAAATCTCGGTTATACCTTTGGTTTTATCATTGTCATCATGGCCCGCCAGCAATTATTTACTGAAAATACCGTTACCGCCGTATTGCCGGTAATGCAAAATCCCACGCTGAGTAACGTTGGCCTGCTGATGCGCTTATGGGGCGTAGTCTTATTGGGCAACCTTATTGGCACCGGGGTTGCGGCGTGGGCTTTTGAATATATGCCTATATTTGATGAAGAGACCCGCGATGCCTTTGTCAAAATTGGTATGGAGGTCATGAAAAATAGCCCAACGGAGATGTTTGCCAACGCGATTATCTCTGGCTGGATCATCGCCACAATGGTATGGATGTTTCCTGCTGCAGGCGGGGCAAAAATTGTGGTCATTATTTTGATGACCTGGCTTATCGCGCTGGGCGATACCACCCATATTGTCGTCGGTTCCGTTGAAATTTTGTATTTGGTTTTCAACGGCACGCTGCCCTGGAGCGACTTTTTCTGGCCCTTCGCCCTTCCCACACTTGCCGGAAATATCTGCGGCGGCACCTTTATTTTCGCATTGATGAGCCACGCGCAGATCCGCAACGATATGAGCAATAAGCGTAAGGAAGAAGCGAGGCTACGCGGCGAGCGCCTGGAACGGGAGCGGAAAAAAGCGGAAAAACAGCGCTGAGTGGCGACGGTTTAACCAGTCAGGCGGCGCTACACTTACTCCGGCGAATAAAAAACGCTATACTGGCGCCGCGTTGTCCCCTTAGTTAAATGGATATAACGAGCCCCTCCTAAGGGCTAGTTGCAGGTTCGATTCCTGCAGGGGACACCATGACCTCTTTTACCCACCTCTCACGAATCTCAGCAAACCCACACCACACAAGGCGTTGCAGCGTTTTTGATGTCTTATGATCTCCAGCGAATAGTGCCTATAAACATAACGAAAAGCATCCCTTTAAAGTCCCCTCTCGCTGTTAGAACTTAACCAAAAGTTAGCACCTTCACTTTCCGACAGATATAGGCCCAGAACTTCTTTTTTGCCTTCTAGATTCAGTGCCAGAACGGTATAAACCGCCTTGCTCTGATAACGGCCATCCTCACGGTTTTTATAATGAATAGCGTCCAGCCAGACGACGGGATAAACCTTCTCCAGCGGGCTCTGTTGCCACTGTTTTAGTTCAGGGATGACTTTATCGGTACTGCACTGACGGTGGCGGTTGAAACGCTGAAGGCATAAAGATCTTCACTCTCCCGGCCGATGTCCTGATAACTCATCTCCAGCGCAAACAGTCGAATGATATTGCGCTCGATCTCGTCGTACAGGGGGTCTGAAGCTTCTTCACCAATTATGGCTCAAAAGTGCCGTTACGATTGCGCGGAGTTGCCAGTTCAAAACTGCCTGTTGGGGCTTTAATGGCTTTTTGCCGGAACCATTTTTACGGTTTGCCTCAACATCCTGAGCCAGATGGGAATCAAGTTCAGCAGACAGGGTAGAGTCGGTTAAATACTTGATTAATGGCGTTAAGATGCCATCTTTGCCCGTTAATGCCTGGCCGGACCTGAAGGGCTTTAAGTGCTTTGTCGAAATCGAAGGGATGGGACATGTGCCATTCTTTTTTATTTTATGTTACTAAAATTATACAGAATTTTTAACGCTCCCCCTCTCCCCAGCACTTCCACCCTTTCAAGTACCTCTCTCTGAAAAAACATGCAAAGCCTTGTAAGACGATGTAAAGCTTTACATGTCCCGTTTTTATTCCAAGACGCTTGGCAATCAGCAATACCAATTGATCGATAACATAGATCAATATATTAAAACTCAATAGCTTAAAACTATTAAAAATACAATTATTGATCGCTTATATCGATCAAACCAATTTGTAGTGCTACACTCCAGACCTTTCTGAATCGGCTAATTTTCATAATGTTGAAGTTATTCGCTAAGTACACATCGATCGGTGTTCTTAACACGCTCATTCATTGGGGAGTATTTGCTTTCTGTATGTATGGGATGCATACGCATCAGGCGCTGACGAACTTTTCCGATTTTGTTATCGCTGTATCGTTCAGCTTCTATGCTAATGCGCGCTTCACCTTTAATGCCAGCACTACTGCAATTCTCTACATGATGTATATGGGATTCATGGGAACACTGAGCGCTGTTGTTGGATGGATGGCTGACCAATGTTCTTTGCCACCATTGGTTACCCTCATCACTTTCTCGGCAATTAGCCTGGTATGCGGCTTTATCTATTCCAGATTCATTATCTTCAGGGATAAAAATGAAAATCTCTCTTGTCGTCCTGGTTTTTAACGAAGAAGACACGATACCGATTTTCTATAGAACGGTACATGAGTTTAATGAACTTGAAAAATATAAAGTTGAGATTATTTTTATTAATGACGGAAGTAAAGATGTGACGGAGTCAATAATTAAAATAATAGCCGTATCTGATCCACTCGTCATTCCGTTTTCGTTTACACGAAACTTCGGGAATGATGCAAGATGCACAACCATTTTATTAATCTTTTTTTAAATTGAGGTAATTTAAGTTGGAACACTTAAAATACAGACCTGATATAGATGGATTACGCGCAATAGCGGTTTTATCTGTGGTAATATTCCATTATTTCCCATCATTATTGCCGGGTGGGTTTGTTGGAGTAGATATATTCTTTGTGATATCTGGATACCTTATAACATCAATAATATTAAAATCTGCATCAAACAAATCATTTTCATACCTTGATTTCTATAAAAGGAGAGTGCTTAGAATATTTCCAGCATTATCCATAGTTCTTGTATCATGTCTTATTGTTGGTTGGATTTATTTATTCCAGGATGATTACAAATTACTTGGTAAGCATGTTTTTAGTGGCTCATTCTTTATATCAAACTTTACTCTTTGGAGTGAGTCTGGCTATTTTGATTCAAAATCATACCTTAAACCTTTACTACATTTGTGGTCGCTGGGAATTGAAGAGCAATTTTATATAATATGGCCAGTAGTTATATTGCTATGCTTTAGAAGCAAAAACCATAACAGAAACATAGTATTATCATGCGCAACTATATTTATAATTAGCTATGCGATTAGCATTTTTACAATGGCATCTGATGGCGGAGCTAATTACTACTCTCCCGCATCAAGATTTTGGGAGTTAATGGCTGGAGCGATTATATCCACATTGAGATTTATAGGAATAAACACTTCGTTATCAAAATTAATGTCCCTGTTAGGAATTATACTAATCGCATTATCAATAACCATGATAGATGAAAAGATGTCATTTCCTGGATATATAGCAATAATCCCAATACTTGGCGCCTCTCTTATAATAGCATCTAATGGTAATGATTTAGTTGTGTCGAAATTGCTTAGTGTTAGGCCTGTTGTTTTCTTTGGTCTTATTAGCTATCCTCTTTATTTGTGGCATTGGCCTATTTATTCATTCTATCGTTCAATATTTGCTGGCTCACCAGACTACCATGAATTAACTCTTCTTTTATTATTATCGTTCTTTTTGGCGATATTAACTTATTATTTAATTGAAAAACCACTGAGAAATTCCAGAAGTAAATATATCACAGCAATATTATTAGCATTATCTGTATTTGGGACGGGTTTAATTGGCGCATTTATTTTTCATATAAATGGAGTTAAAGACAGGGAAATCAATAAATCAGCAAGTGAATATGCTTCTGTTACTGACGTGTACAATTATTATAAATATGGAGAACTACTCCGTGGAGGGATATGTCACTCAGTACAACTTACTGCTGCCATATCCAATGGATGTATAAAAAATGGCAAGCATAATATATTTATCATTGGTGATTCTTATGCGGCGGCTCTTTTCAATGGGCTTTCTCATTATATAGATAATAAAGGTTCTGATTATATAATAAGCCAAATGACAGATGGTAATGCTCCTCCTCTATTTGTTGACGGTAAAGATGATTTACAGAGAAGTGTCATCACTCTAAACAATAATAGAATTAATGAAATTAAACGTGTTCAGCCTGAGGTGGTTCTGCTGACATGGTCAGTTCGAGGAACAAATGGAGTACATGATAAAAAGTTAGCAATTGATGCGTTATCATTAACCATTAAAAAAATTAAAGAGGCATCCCCTGACTCAAGGATTGTTTTCATTGGACCAGTCCCGGAATGGAATGCAAATTTAGTTAAAATAATATCTAACTACCTGAGTGAGTTTAAAAAAACTCCACCATTGTATATGACATATGGATTAAATAGTGAAATAAGCGAGTGGGACTCTTACTTTAGTAACAATGTTCCAAAAATGGGAATTGAATATATATCAGCATACAAAGCATTATGTAACGAAAGTGGATGTCTTACAAGAGTTGGTAATGGTCCTGATTTTATCACTGCCGTTGATTGGGGACATTTAACAAAGCCTGGTTCTGATTTCCTTTTTAATAAAATTGGAAATAAAATAATCAAATAGATAGGCTGTTACTATTACATATAAATCCAATATGGAACATGCCAGTCATACTGTGTAACTGCCACTATATTAACGGTGATCGCTCAGGCGGTCACCGAACTCGATAATAAAGCGAATCATTGCCAGCGACCAGTCCTGGATCGGCATACTCCATTTTTTGACGCCCCTTTGACCAACTCTTTTACTGCGGCGGTGATCTTAAGTATCAGCATGGGCGACACATCAGCGTCGTACATCTCTTTGAAGGTGGCGATGATTTCGCGGGTAGTCATGTCATGCCTTTGGCATAAAGGGATAAATCTGACTTTCCATCTCGTAATACGCGTCTGATGCTCCTTAATCAGCTACAGTTCAAAGGTATTTTCACGGCCACGCAGCATGTTCAGCACTATCTCGCCGCCATCATACAGCACCGTTTTTAATGAGTAGCCATTGTGGGAGTTTGAGCTCGTTTTAGGAGCATTTTTCTCATGCCCGAGATGGTCAGCCAGCTCAGCATTGAGCGCCGTTTCGACGGTTAATTTCGTCAGCATATGGAAAAACTGACTGAGGTCGGCTTCAGTTTTAAGACCTTTAGCCAGTTCAGCCGCAAGAGCTGTGAGTTTCTTTTCGTCCATAATTGCCTTTCTCCTTTGCTGGAGTGAATATATAATAATCAGATAATTACATAATTTTTAATTACAATCTCCCAATACTTATATTATACCCCCATATTCATTACACGTTCAAAGTGTTGTTAACGTTAATCTAACTAATTATCCATTAGGTATTTCCCCTAAAGACCTTAACGAAGCCGAATTATTTTTGCATGTGACACAAAACATGAGTAATCTTTTATAAATTTATCTGACACGATATTAGGACTAATGACATCTCAGCTACCATACAATCTTTATAGTTAACTGTTGAGGATGCGGGGTCTGACAGATTACCAGATGGTGTTTGTTTTATGTCAATGAGTCTCAAACCATTAATAATGCAACCACTTTCTACAAACAATTAGTTAGTGTTAAAGTTTTAGTATCGATTACAGAAATATATGTGAATGTCTTCCCATATGTGTACCATAGACCACCAGACCCTGCGCAATCTTGCATAAGAATGTTCGATACATAACTTCCCCAGCCATCCATACCAAGACCAACACTCTATGAACCAATGGCAACGAGACCATCGACTAAATGATTTGTTGGTAGTTGGTGTACCGGATATTCTGATAGCGAATAGTCGCCTGGTCTATCTTTTTCATTTCCGATATCTGCCCAAAGGTTGAAGCAGTCCCACAAAGAGTATATGGAAAGTAACTTTCTGAATTGAAGTTTATAACATCTGGATGAGGTCCCCCTCTACTGTTCCTTGCCACGTCTTAACGCCAAACTCGCCAGATCTATATGAGGTAAACACAATATCACCGGGCATGCCACACGTTCAGCAAAAAGTCGTCATCGGCCGGTTATGACCGATGACATCCCGATGTGGTCTAGAAGCGGTACTGCAACCCCGCGGTAACCGTATAGTTATTATTAGCTATACCTGCGGCATCGCCACCAAAATACGCCGTATTACCGCTGGTTTTATCTATGATTTGCGTACCGCCCTTACCTTCTTCATATTTACTGTAAGCGAACTCAGCAAAGATTTTTGCATTACTGGTAATATAATATCCGGCGTCAATAGACGCGCCATAATATCGTGAATTTTCCGTTTTTTCACGGAAGGTAAGTTTTCGCATGTAGTGTTCGTCATTATCATGCGCATTTACCCAGTCGCTGTATTTAAACAGTACATTACACTCAAAGTCATTAATACGATAATCACCCGCCAGCCCGATATAGGGCATTTCGAAACGCTGGCTATAACCTATACCGCGCACGCCATGAGGAAAGTTACCAATATATCGACCATTATCATAAATATAAGACCCGCCTCTTGCCGTCCAGCTAAAACGAGTTTCCTGATAGCCCGCTGTTACGCCCGCCTTGTAGTTATCTCCCTGCAATAACCAACCTTTCACGTTCAAATCGTATTCATTAGCATAGTTGGCGCTGGTGTCCGGATGAATTGAACGATCGGTCCAGCCTGGCTGCTCACTGCTCATCCAGTCATGGTCAACCATATGACCCGATCCCGACGCCAAAGACGTCCAGCCGCGGGCGTCCAGCGTCATGAACGAATAGGGTTCCCATGATAAATCCCCCTGCAACGTGGCGACATTTTTTATTTTCCAGTCCAGTTGACTCAGCTTCCGTCCGGTGTCGGTATCATAAACCAGCTCCCTGGATTTACCGTTTAACACCCCCACAGAAAGGGATGTCGTGACGCTCTCAGGAGAGACGTCCGGAATAAATAAGGTAGACTCCGCATAAACCGACTCAGAAAATACGGCGATCATCATTACTGCAATAGCATGTTTTTTCATTTCTCTTGTCCTCATATTCAGATGTAATCTGGAGAGGTGATGAAGTTTTCATCTTGTCAAATCGTCGGACAAGAGTACATTTATTACGCCAGAGAACTTGACGCATTTTTACCTTATATTGAAGTTAAGAAATAGAATTTGATGCTCAGGTGAATAATAAGCAATCTATAATCATAATGGAATGATTTACCATTACGGTAATGCGACGTTATCTGGCTAACGACATCGTTGCTGTTGTTGTCAGCCAGATTGAAAGTAACTGTAATATCAGAATTTATAATGCTCTTTACTTAGACCATATTTTTTCATGCGCAGATAAAGTTTTTTACGGGGAATTTGCAAGTACTCCGCCACTTCATTAATTCGTCCCTGATGAATATTTAATGCTTCGGTAATAATTTGTCGCTCATACTCTTCAACGCGCCGGTCAAGCGGGGTCGGCTCCTGCAGAAGCAACTGCGGGTTGACCGTTTCCGCCAGCGGCAGCACGCCGACAGCAAAAAGCTCCGCCGCATTGGCCAGTTCGCGCACATTGCTTGGCCAGGCGCGTCGCATTATTCCTTTCAGTAATTCCCCCGCTATTTCCGGCACTGGATGATTGAGTCGCAGGCAGGCTTTTCGAAGATAATGGCGAAATAACGGCTCGATATCATCCGGTCGCTGAGAAAGAGACTGGCAGGCGATTTGGGTCATGGCGAAACAGTAGTAAAGCTCGGCCGCTATCTGGTTAGCTGCCGCCTGCTCCACCAGCGAAGCGCTGCCAACGCCCACCAAACGAAAAGGCCGATGCTCCAGGCTTTGTAAACGCGCCAGATGGTGCTGCTGTTCGCGTGTCAGATATTCGGGATAACTCAACACCAGCGTGCCTCCTTGCGCCTGGTCGATGAATGTCTCCAACTGCCCGGCATTCTCCGGCGTGAGTTCATAGCGAACAAACGGCCCTTTCGCGTTACGCCCCAGCTGATGGAGATAACGGGCGCCAGTCATACGTCCTGTGTCATGCTCACCGTAAAACCATACGGCAATGTCCGTTTCCGCCAGTTGTTGTAACCGTTGTCGAAACTGATTCATCCACTCGCTGCGCCCAATCAGGTCAACCTGTAACGTCTGCTGGCAATATTGCCGCCGTGCAATAACCGACCGGCGCTGGCGTAGCGCGTCTTCAATTAATATCAACAGTTTGCCCGGATCGACGGGTTTTTGCAGAAAATCCCAGGCGCCCTTTTTCACCGCATCAACCGCCATCGGTACATCGCCATGTCCGGTAATCAATAAGATTGGCAGTTGATCGTCATCCTGATGAAACAGCGTCATAAGATCGATACCGGAACACCCCGGCATACACACATCGCTCAAAACGATCCCCTCCCAATCCGCTTTTACCCACTCTTTGGCCTCGAAAGGATGGGTAAAGCCACGCACGCGGTAGCCTGCCTGCTCAAGCATTTGGGTATAGGCGTCAAGTACATCAACGTCATCATCAATCAGCAAAATAGAACATTCATCATTCAACATCATCGACATCCGTTACCGAGAATTGCAGCACCACGCAAGCATTACGCGTCAGCGTCGACGCCAGACGCAGGTCGCCCTTCATTTGCGCCATCAGCGACACGCTAATCGACAGCCCAATACCCAACCCGACAGCTTTACTGGTGGTAAACGGCTTGAGTAAAGAGGGCAACAGCGCCCCAGGCCAGCCAGGGCCGTTATCTGCAATATAAACCTCCAGCGCCTCTCCCTGCGTCTGCCATGTCACCGCGATCGCCGCATCATGCGAACAGGCGTCAAGCGCATTCGCCAGCACATTCACCAGAACCTGCTGAATACGCACTTCATCGCCGCTAACCCATACGGTGTCGGTTGGCAGTGAAAGCGCTCCCTGCCGGGATTGGTGGCGCATGGCTAATAACTCCCATGCCGCCACGAAGGTTTGGCGCAGATCAACGGGATACAATGGCGTTTCCAGCTCCGCCCGACGGGTAAACTGCCGCAGCGAACGGATAATGGCGTCAATCCGGTTAATGAGCCCTTCCGCTTTGGTGAGCGTATTTCTCGCCTGTCCGCTCTGACCTTGTTCAATCGCGCGTCCCGCCGTAAATAAATACATTGAAAGCGCATTCAGCGGCTGGTTAATTTCATGCGCCAGCGTGGTCATGGTCTGGCCGACTACCGCCAGTTTCGCCGTCTGAATCAACTCATCCTGCATGGCGCGCAGGTCGGCTTCTATCTCTTTGCGCTCGGCGACCTCTTGTTCAAGCTGCCTGCGTTGCATATTGAGCTGGCCCAGCGTATGACGTAGCAAGCGGGCTATCCGTCCTAGCTCATCGCGCCCGTAAACCGGGATAGTCGAGTCGGTTCTCCCCAGCCCTATCTGTACCACAGCCTGATTAAGCGCGGTAAAACGCTTCACCAGTCGGGAACGGATAAAATAGTGGTTGAGTCCCCAGGCCAGTAGCAACGCCAGGAGCGTCGTCACTAAAATAAGCCCGCCGCTAACGCGAACAATCTGTTCCAGGCGTTGATTGAACGTCTGCATTTGCTGGTGACTACTACCTAACTGCGCCTCAAGCAGCGTGCGAAAGCGCCCTAGCGTAGCCTCTCTGGCGCGGCTGGCGTCCAGTAAGGCTTTTTGCGCCGCAACATAATCGCGCATGGTATCGGGCATCTTATTTTTTACCATCCCGATTTCCAATAGTTCGTCGATGGTTTGCCGCAGCGTGATCGTACTGGGCCAGTCATCGAGCGCACGAATATTCTCATCCGCCGTTTTTTTTAGGTTTTCCAGATAGCGAATATGGGTCTCCACCAGCATCCCGTCATTATTGCCGGACTTGAGCTCATTCAATCTGTCGCGCAGGTCATCAACAATCTGATTTTCAATTCGCGCCAGGGTATATACCTGCTGCTGCTCGTTCTGCACCTCGCGCGAACGTTGCAAGTACTGAGCCGCGTCGCCCTGATTCGCCTCAATTTGATCGAGCAGCGTCCCTTGCTGCCAGGTAAAATCCTGTACCAGCGAATTTAGCTCCGTGGTGAAATCATCATGGAGCCAGTCGATGCGAGCGGAAAGCTCACTAACTTTCTCCCGCACCAAAAACATGTTGTAGAGGGCGTTGTCCAGCTCCGCCAGCAAGGTCCGGCTATCCTGTAAAATGACGGCCAGTTGCCGGCGCTCAGCAAGCTGAAGCCCCTGACTGAGACGCTCAATCTTATCCAGATGCTGAATAATCTGCGTACGTAACTGCAAACGTACCGTCGTGTTCGGCGCCAGCAAAAATTCATTGAGTTGATCCACGGCCAGATTCAGGTTCCCCTCAATTAAAAAAGCGGAGTGGATGCGAGGAAAATATTCATCAAGCGAATAGCGAACCTGCGAACTTTGCTCATGCCAGGAATAAAGGCTGACCATACTGACAATCAGCGTCAGTAATGCGCCCGTTAAAAATGCACCCCGTAAACTGTTGCTGATACTGAGCTGACGAAGCCGTTGCAATAATCTCCCCTTCATTTCAGCTCTTCCAGTTTGTGAATCGCCAGCCGCTGATTGTTCAGAAACCAGATCTGCCACTCCATCATTTTTTGTTCGGCAAAGCTTTTATTATCAAACTGCGCCAGCCAGGTTTCATCTTCGCTGCTTGCCGCATCCACCGGGACGCTGGTCAATAAGGCTCTGATTTCAGGTAAGGGGCGTTTAAGCCGCGTTTCTGCGCTGTGCAACGCTCGCCATGCATCTTTAAGCTGCGCAAGACGAAAACTGATCGCGGTATCAAACATGCGTTGTACCAGTTGCTGACGCTTCAGGATCAGACGATAGTTCAACGGCGGCTGGGCCATCAAACGCTGTTGTTGCGCGGCGCGAGGATTATCGGCGCTAAGCGGTGCGACGGGATACTTACCGGTATTCGCGTCAGCCAGTATCCTTTGCCCTTTCGGACTTAATAAGTAATGAATAAAAGCACGCGCTTCGTCTGCATGACGGCTGTTTTTCAACACCGCGACGTAAGTGGGCGACACCGCAGAATACGGAAAATAGGTAAAAGCAAGATTAGGATCGTTGAGTAGCAAATTAGCATAGTTATCAATGACCGGCCCGGCAACGCCAAGCCCGCTTTTGATTTTATCCGCTACGCCGAAACTGCGAGAGGAAATCGTGACCAAATTACCCGAGATTGCCAGCAGCGTCGCCCACCCTGCCGTCCAGCCTTTTTGCTGCAACAGCGACTCCACCATCAAATGATTGGTGTCTGAGCGTGACGGACTGCTCATTAATAGAGCGCCCTGGTAACTGGGCAGGCCCATATCCTGCCAGTCGGCAGGCGGCGGAAGATGGCGCGCAGCGAGCGCTGAACGGTTGATCAATAGCCCAAATCCGGATACCGCTACCGCCACTGAAGTTGAGCGGATAGAACGCGGCACCAGCTTCTGGCTGGCGGCAGGCGCGCTATCCAATAGCGCCAGCTTTTGGTGCTCCTGAAGGTGTTGCAACAGCATGGGGGATGACGTCAGGATCAGATCGACATTTTCCGCATTCGCCGTATCAAGTAATTGCTCTAAAGAACCGCTGGTACGGTTGAGCGTACGAATCATGACGGAACCCGGCTCCGTCTGCCAGCGCTGGATAATCCAGGCGGTCGCGCTGGGTGAAAAGGTCGTTGCCATCACCAGCTCGCGGCTGTACGCCTGGCAAGAACCGAACATCGCCGCCAGCCATAGCGTAAAAGCGCCCACTCTGGCGAAACAACCACAGTATGAGAAAAGTCGATTTGTGATCCCGTTCATAAATATCGATATCACATAAAGAAAATATTGAGACAAAACTTACCCTTTTATTTCTGTTGGCATCCAGAACAACGTTATTTGAATAATAACGGGTCCGTCGCCCGAAAACATCAATAAAGCGTATCAGATCACTGGCAGCAAATTTGTTAATATCCGCACATGCTAACGATAAAACGGCCATGCCAATAATTAAAGTTTCACCACACCCTTCAGGATGGGTCAAAAATAACCTTTAAATTCACCCAATTGAGTCAATTTTGACACATTTCCTCGACTTGAATTTTATTGTCACTCCTTTCACTCTACCGACAAAACCTCCTGATGTTCATCTCACTATAAAATACAGGTGACTCCATGTTAACAATATTAAAAACAGGGCGATCGGCGCATAAAGTCCCACCGGAAAAAGTCCAGGCTACGTATGGTCGATATCGTATACAGGCATTGTTAAGCGTATTTCTGGGATATCTCGCTTACTATATAGTCAGAAACAACTTCACATTATCGACGCCTTATTTAAAAGAGCAATTGGATCTCAGCGCTACGCAAATCGGCCTGCTGAGTAGCTGTATGCTTATTGCTTACGGAATCAGTAAAGGCGTAATGAGCAGTCTGGCGGATAAAGCCAGCCCAAAAGTCTTCATGGCGTGCGGTCTGGTACTCTGCGTGATTGTTAACGTTGGGCTGGGATTCAGTAGCGCATTCTGGATATTTGCCGCTCTGGTGGTCTTCAATGGCCTTTTTCAGGGCATGGGCGTCGGCCCCTCGTTTATTACTATTGCAAACTGGTTCCCTCGTCGGGAACGCGGACGCGTAGGCGCCTTCTGGAATATCTCGCATAACGTTGGCGGCGGGATCGTCGCGCCTATCGTCGGTGCGGCTTTTGCGATATTGGGCAGCGAACACTGGCAAAGCGCCAGTTATATCGTTCCGGCCTGCGTCGCCGTCATTTTTGCCTTAATTGTTCTGGTCTTGGGAAAAGGTTCGCCGCGCGAAGAAGGTCTTCCCTCCCTGGAACAGATGATGCCGGAAGAAAAAGTCATACTGAAAACGAAGAATACGGCAAAAGCGCCGGAAAATATGAGCGCATGGCAAATCTTCTGTACTTATGTGCTGCGCAATAAAAATGCCTGGTATATTTCGCTGGTCGATGTCTTCGTCTATATGGTGCGGTTTGGCATGATTAGCTGGTTGCCTATCTATCTGTTGACAGTAAAACACTTTTCAAAAGAACAGATGAGCGTCGCGTTTCTCTTTTTCGAGTGGGCGGCAATTCCCTCTACGCTACTGGCAGGCTGGCTGTCAGATAAACTGTTTAAGGGCCGCAGAATGCCGTTAGCCATGATTTGCATGGCGCTGATTTTTGTCTGTCTGATCGGATACTGGAAAAGTGAATCTTTGCTGATGGTAACGATTTTCGCCGCCATTGTAGGTTGTCTGATTTACGTCCCGCAATTCCTCGCGTCCGTACAGACAATGGAGATAGTCCCCAGCTTTGCCGTAGGTTCCGCCGTCGGTTTACGTGGGTTCATGAGCTATATTTTCGGCGCCTCGTTGGGCACCAGCCTGTTTGGCGTCATGGTGGATAAACTGGGCTGGTACGGCGGATTTTATCTTCTGATGGGCGGCATCGTGTGCTGCATTCTATTCTGTTACCTCTCCCATCGCGGCGCGCTGGAACTGGAACGCCAGCGCCAGAATGCGTTACATAATCAGGACTCACTGCAGCTTGCGGACGCGCAATAAACGATTAGCCTTCCCGGGGAACAGAAGCGCCGACATTGTCGGCGCTATCTATTCGCTGACATCGTGTATACCAAAAATAATTCGAGTTGCTTAAAAGCGGCAAGGGAGTGAGTCCCCGGGAGCATAGATAACGATGTGACTGGGGTGAGCGACGTCCCGTCAGGGCGAGGCCCATGAATGGGCCGAGTAATCCATAGCCAACACATAAGCCACTTGAAGTATGAAAGGTATGTACTGACTAACGCTTACCGTATCCCACCATAAAGCGAATAATTAACCCACATGCCGGTGCGAGAAAAAGCAATAATCCGCTAACGATGTCATCGCCATCCTGCAGCCATACATTGAGTAAATAAATCAGCGCGGCAAGGATAACCATTCCCGTAAAAGAAGAAACCGCAGAAAAAGCCCCCATCACCTGACCGATATAGCCACTCACGGCAAGTATACTTATTGCAAGAAATGTCCATAAATAGATCATCTATAATACCTCCTGTCTATGGCAAGGCTTCCATATAGCCTTACGGTCCCTCTCACTTCTCCTTTAAGATAAACCTTATCAGCACGTCATTTCCATAACATTTATCTCACATTTTATTTTCTAATCATTTTTCAATAACCTTCGTCTGAAATAAAATTATCACTGTAAAAACAATGCATTAAAAATAATGATTAGCTTATTTTTGCTACGGGAGAAATATTTACGCTTCTTGATAAAGAATTTCTGGGCGCGAGTAAATAACTGGTGGTACATTAGCCTGCCTGGCGTTCATGCCCTCGTGGTTTAGTACTGACTTAGTTTTACACTCCTTACGGGAACCATTGTCGTACATGATGGCCTAACTATACGCAAATCATTCAAGTTACCCTGATGAGCTTACTCAAGTAAGTGCTTCGGATAAGCGAACGCAACTTGAAGGATGATGCGTATTTCAGAGTGTACCGCTGCGGATAATGACTCTTCTGCGATACATTATTTTCGTATCTACAGAAGGTATTTTATGTTTCCTCAAAGCAAATTTTCACGCGCGTTTTTGCACCCGCGCTACTGGCTGACGTGGTTTGGCGTTGGCGTCCTCTGGTTACTGGTGCAGCTTCCCTACCCGGTTTTGCGTTTTCTGGGCACCCGCACCGGTAAGCTGGCGCGCCCCTTCCTGAAGCGACGTGAGTCGATCGCTCAGAAAAACATTGAACTCTGTTTTCCGACCCTCTCCCGGGAAGAAAGGGAAAAACTGATCGCCGAGAATTTCCACTCTCTTGGCATGGCGCTGCTTGAAACGGGCATGGCCTGGTTCTGGCCTGATAGCCGGGTTCGCAAATGGTTTGATGTGGACGGGCTGGACAACCTTACCCGTGCGCAGGCGCAAAATCGCGGCGTAATGGTCGTTGGCGTGCATTTTATGTCGCTGGAATTGGGAGGCCGGGTAATGGGTCTCTGCCAGCCGATGATGGCGACCTATCGTCCGCATAACAATCCGCTCATGGAGTGGGTGCAGACGCGCGGTCGTATGCGCTCAAATAAAGCGATGATCGGCAGAAACAATCTGCGCGGCATTGTGGGCGCGCTAAAAAAAGGGGAAGCCGTTTGGTTTGCTCCCGACCAGGACTACGGTCCTAAAGGCAGCTCCTTTGCGCCATTTTTCGCGGTTGAAAACGTCGCCACCACCAACGGTACCTATGTACTGTCCAGGCTGTCTGGCGCCGCCATGCTGACCGTTACAATGGTAAGGAAATCCGATAACTCGGGTTATCGTCTGTATATTACCCCTGAAATGGAAGGTTACCCGGCAGATGAAAATCAAGCCGCTGCCTATATGAATAAAATTATTGAGAAAGAGATCATGCGCGCCCCGGAGCAATATCTCTGGATTCATCGCCGTTTCAAGACTCGCCCGTTGGGGGAAGCGTCACTCTACATCTGAAAAAGGCCGCAAGGCCTTTTATTTTGTCATTTCGCATTGCCATAATATTCACATCGTAAATTACTCATTCCTGCTTTTAGCGATAAGTCTCCTGTTTACAGGCGTTTTTTTACTGTGTCGGCGGCGTCGCTCAATAGCGATTCATCACTGTCAGAAATTAAACTGTCGCCGATTCACGACACTTGTAAGTTACTAAAAATAAATAAGAAAATGCCTCTTGTTTCACCTCATTTTTAGGCGTACATTAGCGCCGTCTGGAGCGATGACGCGCAGAATTCTGAGGTGATGCAGGCGGTCGAAACACGAATAATTCTCAATTTCGTATTATCCGGCATCAACTCTCTATAATCAGGTAAGTGTAAGTTCATTTAGGCGTACGACAGGTACGCGGAGAGATGAAACGTGAAATATTTCTTTATGGGCATTTCATTTATGGTCATCGTTTGGGCCGGTACTTTCGCCCTGATGATTTAAAAGTACAATGCAAATAAATATCCTCCGGCATAGCCGGAGGTTTTTCTGATGCGCCTGTAAGGCTCTCTTACCAGCCGCGCCCTAACAGGCGCATACGATCTGACATTTGCATCAAACTTCGTTACTTACGG
>NZ_JBCLYA010000002.1:0-80945 GCF_039650795.1 Salmonella sp. K21076 | reverse complement strand
ATTCTGGTCTGAACCCCGCTGACCCGGCGGCCTGTGTGCCGTTGTTCCGTGTCAGTGGTGGCGCATTATAGGGAGTTATTTCTGCCTGACAAGAGGAAATTTAAAATAATTTTCTGAGTGTCTCTTTTTTCATCAACAGCGGGCTTAACGTGCCATAAAATAAGCAAATTGCCGTTATTGCAACTGCAATCACACTTCCAGGTGGCATACTAATAACCAAACGAAAGAGAAAGGAAGAACATTCATGCCTTTAAGCGCACAACAATTAGCCGCACAGAAAAATCTATCCTATGTTCTGGCTGAAAAGCTGGCGCAGCGGATATTAAAGGGTGACTACGCCCCCGGTACGATTCTTCCCGGCGAAATAGAACTGGGCGAGCAGTACGGCGTAAGTCGAACGGCAGTTCGCGAAGCGGTGAAAACGTTGACGGCTAAAGGTATGGTGCTACCCCGTCCGCGCATTGGTACGCGGGTGATGCCGCAGGGAAACTGGAACTTTCTGGATCAAGAGCTGCTGACCTGGTGGATGACGGAAGAAAATTTTCATCAGGTGGTAGATCATTTTCTGGTGATGCGTATTAGCCTGGAGCCGCAAGCTTGCCTGCTGGCGGCGACTCTTGGCACACCGGAGCAGAAAGCGCGGCTTAATGCCTTAATGGAAGAGATGGTCGCGCTGAAAAAGCATTTTAAGCGTGAACGCTGGATTGAAGTGGATATGGCGTGGCACGAGCATATCTACGAAATGAGCGCCAATCCCTTTCTAATCTCTTTTGCTACGCTATTTCATTCGGTTTATCACACTTACTTTACCTCAATCACCTATAACGAGGTGGTAAAGCTGGATTTGCACCAGGCCATTGTTGATGCCATCGCTGATGGCGACGGCGAACGCGCTTTCCAGGCCTGTCAGGCGTTGTTAATAGCGCCCAATGAGAGACCAGATAATTAACAGGATATTGAATGACCAGCAAAAAAGCGCGCAGTATGGCTGGCCTGCCGTGGATCGCGGCGATGGCCTTCTTTATGCAGGCGCTAGACGCCACCATTTTGAATACCGCTTTACCGGCTATTGCGCATAGTCTTAACTGTTCACCACTCGCCATGCAGTCCGCTATTATCAGTTATACCCTGACAGTAGCCATGTTAATTCCGGTAAGCGGCTGGCTGGCTGACCGCTTCGGTACGCGTCGCGTCTTTATGGTTGCCGTAAGTCTGTTTACGTTAGGCTCGCTGGCCTGCGCGCTCTCCAGTTCACTATCTGAATTGGTTATTTTTCGCGTCGTACAAGGCGTCGGCGGAGCGATGATGATGCCAGTGGCGCGACTGGCGTTATTGCGAGCCTATCCGCGTAGTGAGCTGCTGCCCGTTCTTAACTTTGTCACTATGCCGGGGCTGGTAGGTCCGATTCTGGGGCCGGTATTAGGCGGCGTACTGGTGACCTAGGCAAGCTGGCACTGGATCTTCCTGATTAATATTCCCATTGGGGTTGCAGGCATTCTGTATGCCCGCAAATATATGCCCAACTTCACCACGCCGCGTCGCAAGTTTGACATGACCGGCTTCTTTCTTTTTGGGTTAAGTCTGGTTTTATTTTCCAGCGGAATGGAACTGTTTGGCGAAAAGATTGTGGCGACATGGATCGCATCCGCCATTATTTTTTGCAGTATCGTTCTACTATTGGCCTATATCCGCCACGCCCGCCGTCATCCGACACCGTTAATATCACTATCGCTGTTTAAGACACGCACATTTTCCGTTGGCATTGCCGGCAACCTCGCCACGCGTCTGGGGACAGGCTGCGTACCTTTTTTGATGCCGTTAATGCTACAGGTTGGTTTTGGCTACCCGGCTCTGATCGCCGGCTGCATGATGGCGCCGACGGCTTTGGGTTCTATTATCGCGAAATCGACCGTAACGCAGGTTTTACGACGTTTGGGATACAGGAAGACGCTGGTCGGCATTACGGTATTTATCGGTCTGATGATTGCCCAGTTTTCGTTTCAATCTCCCGCTATGCCGATCTGGATGCTCGTACTGCCGCTATTCATTCTTGGAATGGCGATGTCCACTCAATTTACGGCAATGAATACGATTACTCTTGCGGATCTGACGGACGATAACGCCAGCAGCGGCAACAGCGTTCTGGCAGTTACGCAGCAATTGTCTATCAGTTTAGGCGTGGCGATCAGCGCGGCGGTGTTACGTATTTATGAAGGTTTTGCGGGCACCAGTACCGTGGAACAGTTCCACTATACCTTTATCACGATGGGGGCGATCACTATCGTGTCCGCGCTGATGTTTATGCTGCTAAGAGCCAAAGACGGCAACAATCTGATTAAAGAACGGCATAAATCTAAACCGACCCACGCACCGTCAAAACCGGAGTAAGCTGAAGTCGCTGTTGTTGCAAGGCGGGCTGCGCCATCCGATGAATCAACACATCAATAGCAAGCTCGCCCAATTCATCTTTCGGCTGATGGATAGTCGTCAGCGGCGGCGTCATATAGCGCGCTAGCTCAATATCATCATAGCCAATGACTGCCATATCTTGCGGGATACGAAGCCCCGCCTGATATAGCGCCTGATAGGCGCCGACAGCCATCGCATCGTTTCCGGTAAAAACCGCTTGCGGTCGCTGTTGATGGGCGAGTAACGCCTGCATGGCGTCAAAGCCGCCGCCAAATTCAAAATCGCCGGTGATCTCATAGCCTTGCGGAATAGCCAGCCCTGCGCGTTTCATCGCCGCCCGATACCCTTCCAGCCGCAAACGCGCAGGCGTTTTGTCCAGCGGGCCGGTAATACAGGCTATTCGGGTAAATCCTTTATCGATAAGGTGTTGGGTCGCAAGATCGCCGCCTAACAACGAATTATCCTGAATGAGATCGCTATCGCCCTCACCATCAAACGGCGACCAGTCCATCATGACGGTAGGAATAGACGGATAACGTTCCATGATTTCACGAGAAGGCTGATGCGTTTCAGTACACAGCAGCAGTAAACCGTCTACCCGTTTTTGCATCAGCGTCTCTAGGTTGCGGTTCATCCGTTGCTCATCGCCTTCGGTATTACACAGCACCAGACTATAACCGCGCTCAAAACAGCTTCGCTCAACGCCGCGCACCAGTTCGGAATAAAAAGGGTTGGTACTGGCGGTAATCAGCATACCAATCGTGCGGGTCTGGTTTAACTTGAGGCTTCGCGCCAGCGCGGAAGGCGCATAGTTAAGTGATTTAATCGCCGCTTCAACTTTTTCAGTAATCGTCTCACTCACAAAGCGATCTTTGTTAATAACGTGAGAGACCGTCGATGTAGAGACTCCCGCCAGGCGGGCAACATCTTTCATAGTAGCCAAGCGTTACCCCTGCTGATGTAAAAACGCTTCTATCTCTTCGCGCCACGGAACGGAAGGTTGCGCGCCTTTACGCGTTACGGCAATCGCGGCGGCGGCATGGGCAAAGCGAATCGCTTCCGGCAACGGCGTCTCCTCCAGTATCGCGGTGATAAAGGCGCCGTTAAACGTATCTCCGGCGGCAATGGTATCGACAGCCTCAACGCTAAATCCAGGAACGCGGCGACCCTCGCCGTTTACGCTGGCCCAGACGCCACGGCTTCCTAAGGTAATTAATACGGTTCGAATGCCTTTATCATGTAAAACCTGCGCAGCTTTCGCGACATCGTCGTCATTTTCCACACGCACGCCCGTCAGCTTTTCAGCTTCCGTTTCATTTGGCGTGATGATGTCCACCAGCGCCAGCAGTTCATCCGGTAACTCACGGGCAGGTGCCGGGTTAAGCGCAACAGTAGTATGATGTTGATGGGCGATTTTCGCCGCCGCCAGTACGCTTTCCAGCGGCGATTCCAGCTGCATCAGTAACGCATCCGCCTGCGCGATACGTTCACGTTGCGCATCAACCAACGCCGGCGATAACGCGGCATTCGCTCCGGCATGAATACCGATGACGTTCTCGCCTTCGCCATTAACGAAAATCAGCGCTACCCCGGTAGACTCGCCTTTAATGACGCTAACTGGCGCGATATCAATACGATCGCTGACTAATTGTTTACGAATACTGTCGCCAATATCGTCATCGCCCGTGCAGGCGATAAACGCAATATTTGCCCCGCTACGTCCCGCAGCAACCGCCTGATTCGCGCCTTTCCCGCCAAACGCGACCTGATAATGGCTACCGGTTACCGTTTCACCCGGGGTAGGGAAGGACTCAAGATTAAGGATATGATCGGCATTAATGCTGCCAAGGACGATGAGATTACCTGCGGTTTTCATATTCGGGGTTCCACGTCAAAGTGCGCCACCGGTTAGGGTGGCGCGTGCCCTGCTTTTCTTTTTTTACGTTCACCTCAGCGGAGGCTCGCGTATTTCTGTCGCCATCAGGCCATAGTTGACCCGTGTCGTTTATTACTGCTTGATGACCAGTTTCAGGTCAACCGGATATTTGGCCTGAACTTTTTCGCCTTTCAGCACCTTATCCGCTACTTCAACGCCTTTGGCGCCGATTTGATCCGGTAACTGAGCGATAGTCGCTGCCAGTTTGCCATCTTTTACGGCCTTTTCGCCATCCGGCGTACCGTCAAATCCAACCACCATCACATCTGCTTTACCGGCAGTTTGCAGCGCGCGCAGTGCGCCCAGCGCCATTTCATCGTTCTGGGCGAAGACAGCCTGAACATCCGGATGCGCGGTCAGCAGGTTCTGCATGACGTTCAGACCTTTAGTACGGTCGAAATCGGCAGGCTGGCTGGCCAGGACATTAAATTTGTGGGCGGCTACCGCCTGCTGGAAACCTTCGCCACGCTCACGCGCCGCAGATGTTCCGGCAATGCCTTGCAGCTCAATCACTTTGGCGCCTTCGCCAGCTTTTTTCGCGATATAGTCGCCAGCGATCTTACCGCCCAGCACGTTATCAGACGCGATATGGCTGACGACATCGCCTTTGGTTGCCTGGCGGTCAAGCGTGATAACCGGAATCTTCGCCTGGTTCGCCATCTTCACCGCGTTACCCACCGCATCGGAGTCAGTCGGGTTGATCAGCAAAATTTTGGTCCCGCGAACGGTTAAATCCTGCACGTTCGCCAGCTCTTTGGCAGGGTTGTTCTGGGAGTCCAGCACCACCAGGTTATAACCCAGTTTATCCGCCTCTTTTTGCGCCCCGTCTTTTAACGACACGAAGAAGGGATTATTGAGGGTAGAGATCACCAGCGCAATGGTGTCTTTCGCCATTGCATTCGCGCTCACGGTGGCGCTCAGCGCAACAGCAGATACCAGGGTAGCCAGTTTTTTCATGTTCATATTTCAGATGTCCTGTAGTCGTTGTTACTGCTTTTTGTTGTCTACCAGTACCGCCAGCAAAATCACCACCGCTTTGACGATCATCTGGTAATAGGAGGAAACACCTAACAAATTCAAACCATTATTAAGGAAGCCGAGAATCAATGCGCCGATCAATGTCCCAACAATGCGCCCTTTACCACCTGCAAGGCTGGTGCCGCCCAGCACCACGGCGGCAATAGCATCCAGCTCATAGCCGGTACCCGCCGTCGGCTGCGCGGAAGAGAGGCGCGCCACTTCAATGATGCCCGCCAGCGATGCTGTCAGGCCGCAAAGTGAATAGACGATAATTTTCACTTTGCTCACGCTAATGCCAGACAGACGCGTCGCCGCTTCGTTACCGCCCAGCGCGTAGATATAGCGTCCCAGACGGGTGTGATGCAGCATATACCAGGCGGCGATAAAGACGATAGCCATGATCCAGACCGGCGTAGGAACGCCCAGCGGACGACCGATACCGAACCAGCCAAACAGATCGGCGTTATCGGTAAAGCCGGTGTTGACCGGGCTACCGTCGGTGTAAACCATCGTCACGCCACGCAGTAGCAGCATCATCACCAGCGTAGCGATAAACGCCTGTACGCGGCCCTTCGCGACGATAACGCCAGTGACGGCGCCAATCGCAGCGCCCAGCGCCAGCGCGGCGGCAACCGCGACCAGCGCATTCACTTCAACGCCGACGATTGAAGCGGCAACCGCACCGGTGAGTGCCAGCAGGGAACCGACGGACAGATCGATCCCCGATGTCAGAATCACCAACGTCATCCCCACCGCCATAATGGCGTTGACGGAGGTCTGTTGAAGAATATTGAACAGATTATTAACGGTAAAAAAGTTGGGGCTCAACGTCGAAACAATCGCGATCAACACCAGCAGGGCAATGAGCGACTTCTGCTCAAGAAGCCACGCTTTAGTGAAATAACGGCGACCAGAAACAGCCTGGGTTGTCATCTTTTTTACTCCTGATTCACGCGATTAAGCTTGCCCACTGCGGCAGCCATTAACACTTCCTGGGTGGCCTGCTCGCGAGTAAATTCACCGCTGAGATGCCCTTCATGCATGACGATGATGCGATCGCTCATGCCTAATACTTCTGGCATCTCAGATGAGACCAGAATGATGCTCAGGCCGTCGGCCTTAAACTGGTTGATAAGCTGGTAAATCTCTTTCTTGGCGCCGACGTCCACGCCGCGGGTCGGCTCGTCGAGAATGAGCACTTTCGGGCGCGTCATCAACCCGCGGGCAATCGCCACTTTTTGCTGATTACCGCCAGAAAGCAGGCCTATCGCCTGTTCCATTGACGGCGTCTTGACGTTGAACAGACGGATAAAATCCCCCACCGCCTGCTGCTCATCTTTGTGTTTCAGGCTTCCGCCAGCGCGACTGAAATAATCCAGCGCAGTCAGCGACATATTCTCTTTAACTGACATGCCGAGCACCAGTCCATCGCGCTTACGGTCTTCAGAGATATAAACGATGCCATTGGCCAGCCCGTCCTGCGGAGAACGCGTCACCACTTCGTGTCCCTCGAGCGTCACGTAACCGCTGGTTCGCGGCATCGCGCCGTACAATACTTTCATCAGCTCAGTGCGACCGGTGCCCATCAGGCCGGAGATGCCAAGAATCTCGCCTTTTCGCAGCACAAAAGAGACATCGTTCACGCCCGGTCCGCACAGATTATCGACCTTCAGGCGAATCTCACCCGGCGCGTTATCCAGATGCGGGTACTGATCTTCCAGCTTACGTCCCACCATCATTTCGATAAGAGAATCTTCGGTCAACGTGGCCACTTCACGCTCGGCGATAAATTGCCCATCGCGGAAGACCGTCACGTCATCGCAAATTTCGAAAATCTCTTTCATACGGTGAGAGATATAGACAATGCCGCGCCCCTGCGATTTTAATTCGCGGATAACGCGGAACAGAGAGTCGGTTTCAGTGTCGGTCAGCGCATCGGTCGGTTCATCCATAATGATGACTTTGGATTCGAAGCTCAGCACTTTGGCGATTTCCACCATTTGCTGATCGCCGATAGAGAGTTCGCCCACCAGCTTATCGCTCTTAAAGCGCAGATTGAGTTTGGCTAAGAGGTGGTCGGCTTCGGCATACATCTTTTTCCAGTCGATTTTACCAAAGCGATTCACAAACTCACGGCCCAGGAAGATGTTTTCCGCAATGGTCAACTGCGGAATCAGGTTCAGTTCCTGATGAATAATGCCGATCCCGGCTTCCTGAGACGATTTAGGCCCATTAAAGGTGGTCTCTTTACCCAGCCATAACAACGATCCCGCATCTCGCGTATAGATGCCGGTTAATACTTTCATCATGGTGGATTTTCCGGCGCCGTTTTCCCCCACCAGCGCCATAACGCGGCCAGGATAAACGTTTAACGCGGCGCCGGAGAGAGCCTTCACGCCGGGGAACGCTTTATCGATCCCTTTGAGTTGCAGTAATGCGTCCATAGCGGCCTCAGAAAGTGACGCCAGCGCAAATAATGACGTTCGCATACGGGGAACACTCCCCGCTGCGAATCACTGCCTGACTGTCTGCAGTCAATTTTTTGAATTGTTCGTGTGTCGTATAACTAATTTTTATGGTGTTTCCCTGGTGTTGCTGCAGTTGCTCAAGGTGAGTGAGCAACGTTTCGTGGAGCTGCGGATTCTGTTGTTTGATTTCCGTTGCAAGAATCGCCGCCTCAACCTGCATTTCCCAGGTCACGACATCCACCACCTGCATAAAAGAAGGTACGCCCTGGGTTAGTGCCATATCGATACGCGCAGTGCTATTCGGGATGGGTAAACCCGCATCACAGACCACCAGAGTATCAGTATGCCCCAGACGGGAAATGACCGACGAGATTTCAGAGTTGAGTACGGTGCCTTTCTTCATTTTTCTGCTCCACTAGCGAAACGTTTCGCTGGCCGCAGTGTAACCCTGGATGTGTTCATAAAACCATCATGACGTAACAGAATTGTGATCGCCGTCGAAACGTTTCGCTAGCGGAAATCAGGTGAAGATAATCGCCCAATGGCGATTATCTTGTGGGAATCTACGGATTGGCCAGGCCGGGTAAGCCAATGCGGCCCCCGGCATGTTGATGAGAGGTTAAATCTCGACCTGCGTACCTAACTCAATCACGCGGTTAGGCGGGATCTCGAACTGATCCGGCGCGCGCAGGGCGTTGCGTTGCAACAACAAATACAGCTTGCCGCGCAGACGCAAATACCACGGGCGTTTGCCGACAATCAACGACTCGTGCGACATAAAGAACGACGTTTCCATCATCCGACAGCTAAGGCCTTCCAGACCGCAGCGGTGGAACACCTCTTCAACGTTTAGCGTTTCGCGCCAGCCGTAGCTGGCCACCACGCGCCAGAATGTCGGAGACAACTGCTCAATCTGCACCCGGCGAACGTTATGCACATAAGGCGCATCTTCCGTACGCAACGTCAGTAAGATTACGCGCTCATGCAACACTTTGTTGTGCTTCAGGTTATGCAATAAAGCAAAAGGGATCACACTGAGCGCGCGCGACATGTATACGGCAGTACCCGGCACCCGAACCGGCGGTGACTTCTCCAGTGAAGCAATCATCGCTTCCAGCGAATTACCGTGTTCATGCATACGACGCAACAGACGGAAACGCTCGCTCTTCCAGGTGGTCATGATCGTGAACATGATCAGACCCAGGCTCAGCGGCAGCCAACCGCCGGACAACAATTTGTCGAGGTTAGCCGAGAACAGCGGGATATCCACGCACAGGAATGCGATGAGGATCAGCGCGACAAAATATTTGTTCCAGTGCCAGTTCTTACGCGCCACGGTCGTAGAAAGAATAGACGTCAGCACCATCGTGCCGGTCACGGCGATGCCATAGGCCGCCGCCAGGTTGCTGGAGTGCTCAAAGCTAACAATAACAACCACGACCGCGAAATAAAGCAGCCAGTTAACGAAAGGGATGTAGATCTGACCGGACTCCATCTCGGAGGTATGGATAATGCGCATTGGCGACAAATAGCCAAGACGCACGGCCTGACGCGTCAGCGAAAAGACGCCGGAAATTACCGCCTGGGAGGCGATCACCGTCGCCAGCGCGGCCAGAATCAGCAGCGGAATTAACGCCCAGTCCGGCGCCAACAGGAAGAAGGGGTTTTTAATCGCTTCCGGATGCTTTAGTAGCAATGCACCCTGACCAAAGTAGTTCAGTACTAACGACGGCAATACCACGGTAAACCACGCCAGGCGAATCGGGAACTTACCGAAGTGTCCCATATCGGCGTACAACGCCTCTACGCCGGTAATCGACAGCACCACCGCGCCCAACGCAATAAACGATACGGTTTTATATTCAAGGAAAAAACGTACCGCCCAGACAGGATTCAGCGCATGTAACACTTCGGGATTGGCGATAATACTGCGTAGGCCAAGTACCGCCAGGATTAAAAACCAGGTCAGCATGATCGGCGCAAAGAGTTTTCCTACCATTCCCGTACCGTGCTTCTGAATCATAAACAACAGAGTCAGCACAATAATGGAGAGCGGGACAATCCAGGTATCCAGCTGCGGCGCGACAATCTCCAGGCCTTCAATCGCCGACATCACCGAAATCGCCGGCGTAATGACCACTTCGCCATAGAAAAAGCTGCCGCCTATCAGTCCCATGATAACTAACATGGATGTGGTGCGCGCCGAGGTATTACGCCCGGCAAGCGACATCAGCGTCAAAATTCCACCTTCACCCGCGTTATCGGCGCGCATCACGAAGGTGAGATATTTGATGGAAACCACAAAGATGAGTAGCCAGAAGATCAGCGACAGAAAACCAAACACGGCATCTCGTTCAACGCCAAAACCAAACTGACCGGACAAACATTCACGAAGCGTATAAAGCGGGCTGGTACCAATATCACCGTAGACAACCCCAATAGCTGCGAGGGTAATCGCAGGCAACGATTGCTTATTATCAGTGCTCATAGACTCATCTTTCGTTTATACACGTCACCCTTCACGCTACCTCCTTGTCGACTGCATTCGCTTACCCCAGTCACACGTTTAAGTCAGTGCCAGGGGATTCACTCCTTTGCCGCCTTGATGTAGTTTGAATGAATGAGTGTATAGATATGAAATGTGTGCTTAGTCCCTTGGCCCACAAAAAAGCGCACAGTATGCACGATTAATCATAAAATCGTACCCCTAAATGAAGCCAGATTAACCTGGCTCAAAGAAAAATAAACAGCGCGTCAGAAGATTACAGCCCCGGTGGTGAAACGTCTATACTCGCAATTAGCATGATCCATTTGTCGAAAGGACGCCTCTTTATTATGGCTCACCCACATTTATTAGCGGAAAGAATTTCCCGTCTGAGCAGCGCCCTTGAGAAGGGGCTGTATGAACGTAGTCACGCCATACGCCTGTGCCTACTGGCGGCGTTAAGCGGTGAGAGCGTCTTTTTGTTGGGCCCGCCCGGTATCGCCAAGAGTCTGATTGCCCGCCGCCTGAAGTTTGCTTTCCAGCGCGCCCGCGCTTTTGAATATCTGATGACACGCTTTTCCACGCCGGAAGAGGTGTTTGGCCCGCTCTCTATTCAGGCGCTGAAAGATGAAGGTCGCTATGAACGCTTAACGACCGGCTACCTTCCCGAAGCCGAAATCGTTTTTCTGGATGAAATCTGGAAAGCCGGGCCCGCTATCCTGAACACATTGCTGACCGCCATTAACGAACGCCATTTCCGCAACGGCGCGTTTGAGGAAAAAATCCCGATGCGGCTACTGGTGGCGGCCTCTAACGAACTGCCCGAAGCGGACAGCAGCCTGGAAGCCTTGTACGACCGAATGTTGATTCGCCTGTGGCTGGATAAAGTTCAGGATAAAGCCAATTTCCGCTCCATGCTGGTTAGTCAGCAGGATGAGAGTGATAACCCGGTCCCCGCCTCGTTACAGGTTAGCGACGAAGAATATCAACAGTGGCAAAAAGATATCGGCGCGATTTCACTGCCTGATCCGGTCTTTGAGCTGATATTTACTCTGCGCCAACAGCTGGATAATTTGCCGAATGCGCCTTATGTCTCCGACCGTCGCTGGAAGAAAGCCATCCGCCTGTTACAGGCCAGCGCCTTCTTTAGCGGACGCGACGCGGTTGCGCCGATTGACCTTATCCTGCTAAAAGATTGCTTGTGGTATGACGCGCAGAGTCTGAATCTCATGCAACAGCAACTGGAAATATTGATGACCGGACACGCCTGGCAGCAGCAGGCCATGCTGACTCGCCTCGGCGGTATCGTCCAGCGCCGCCTCCAGTTGCAGCAACAGCAAAGCGATAAAACCGCCTTCACCGTCATTAAAGAAGGCGGTATGTTCAGCCGTCGCCCGCATTACACTTTACCGCCGGAAGCCAGTGCGTCAACGTTGACGTTATTGCTACAAAAACCGCTAAAACTGCATGATATGGAAGTGATCCATATTACCTTTGACCGCAGCGCGCTGGAACTTTGGCTGACCAAAGGCGGCGAGATCCGCGGCAAACTGAACGGGATCGGCTTTGCCCAAACGCTGAATATGGAAGTCGATAACGCTCAACATCCGGTGGTGCGCGACATCAGTCTACAAGGTACCCGTCTGGCGTTACCGGGAGCGGCTGAAGACAGTATGCCTGCGGAGATCAAACAGCAGCTGGAAACGTTAGAAAACGACTGGCGCCAGCAGCATACCCGCTTCAGCGAGCAGCAACATTGCCTGTTTATTCACAGCGACTGGTTAGGGCGCATTGAGGCCAGCCTGCAGGATGTAGGAGAACAGATCCGCCAGGCGCAACAATGCTGACGCTGGATACGCTAAATACCATGCTGGCCGTCAGCGAAGAGGGAATGGTCGAAGAGATGATCCTCGCGCTACTGGCTTCCCCACAGCTGGTCATTTTCTTTGAAAAGTTTCCACGTTTAAAAAACGCCGTGACCGCCGATCTCCCGCGCTGGCGGGAAGCGCTACGCAGCCGTCTTAAAGACGCACGCGTTCCGCCGGAACTCACGGAAGAGGTCATGTGTTATCAGCAAAGCCAACTTCTCTCTACCCCACAGTTCATCGTGCAACTGCCGCAAATACTGGCGTTGCTTCATCGCCTGCATTCACCGTATGCCGCGCAGGCGAAGCAGTTGACGGAGAGCAACAGTACCTTTACCCCTGCGCTACACACGCTTTTTTTGCAACGCTGGCGGTTAAGTCTGGTCGTGCAGGCCACCACGTTAAACCAGCAACTACTGGAAGAAGAGCGCGAGCAGTTGCTGAGTGACGTACAGGAACGGATGACGCTGAGCGGGCAACTGGAACCGACGTTGGCGGAAAATGATAATGCCGCAGGCCGCCTGTGGGATATGAGCGCGGGCCAGCTTAAACGTGGTGATTATCAACTGATCGTAAAATACGGCGAATTTCTCGCCGCCCAGCCGGAGCTAATGCAACTGGCGGAACAACTGGGACGTTCGCGGGAAGCCAAATCGGTACCGAAAAAAGACGCGCCGATGGAAACCTTTCGTACACTGGTACGCGAACCCGCAACGGTGCCGGAGCAGGTTGACGGTATTCAGCAAGGCGATGATATTCTGCGCCTGTTGCCGCCAGAGCTGGCGACGCTCGGCATCACCGAGCTGGAATATGAATTTTACCGCCGGTTAGTGGAAAAACAGCTCCTCACCTATCGCCTGCATGGCGAAGCGTGGCGTGAGAAAGTGACCGAACGGCCGGTAGTACACCAGGATGTCGACGAGCAGCCGCGCGGACCGTTTATTGTCTGCGTCGATACTTCAGGCTCGATGGGAGGATTTAACGAGCAGTGCGCAAAAGCGTTCTGCCTGGCGTTGATGCGCGTTGCGCTGGCGGATAACCGCCGCTGCTTTATTATGCTGTTTTCCACTGACGTTGTGCGTTATGAACTCTCCGGCCCGGAAAGTATTGAGCAGGCCATCCGCTTTTTAAGTCAACGTTTTCGCGGCGGCACGGATATCGCCAGCTGTTTTCGCGCCATTATTGAAAGAATGCAGGGACGGGAATGGTTTGATGCCGATGCGGTGGTCATTTCGGATTTTATCGCCCAGCGCTTGCCGGATGACGTGGTGAGCAAAGTGGGAGAGTTGCAGCGTCTTCACCAGCATCGATTCCATGCGGTGGCGATGTCGGCGCACGGCAAACCCGGCATCATGCGCATTTTCGATCATATCTGGCGCTTTGACACCGGGATGCGAAGCCGCCTGCTGAGACGCTGGCGACGCTAACGGCTTATAAAATAGCAGGAATGCTTTCGCGAACCTGCGCGGGCCATACGCCGCACTGCACCTGACCAATATGCGGCAATTGCAGCAGCAACATCGTCAGACGCGACTGCCCAATCCCGCCGCCGATGGTCTGCGGCATTTCGCCGCGCAGCAGCGCCTGATGCCACTCCAGTTGCAGGCGATCTTCATCACCGGTCAACGCCAGCTGACGCATCAGCGTATCGGCATCTACGCGGATACCCATAGAGGAAAGCTCAAACGCATCTTCCAGCACCGGGTTCCACACTAGGATATCGCCGTTCAGACCAGCGTAGCCCAGCTCAGATGCGGAGCTCCAGTCATCATAATCCGGCGCGCGTACATCATGGCGGCGGCCATCGCTCAGTTTACCGCCGATCCCCACCAGGAAAACGGCGCCAAGTTCTTTGGCGATCGCGCGTTCGCGCCCTTTCGCATCCAGATCCGGGAAACGCGCCAGCAGTTCCTGACTGTGAACAAAATGGATCTGATCCGGCAGGAACGGCGCCAGACCAAACTGTTTATGCACTTCCGCTTCCGTCGCCTTAATGCCTGCCCATATAGCCTCTACTGTGCTTTTCAGGGTGGAAAATTGGCGCTCGCCATCGCCCATGACACGCTCCCAGTCCCACTGATCCACATAGACCGAGTGGAGCGGAGAGAGTCGGTCTTCATCGGGGCGAAGGGCTTTCATGTGCGTGTACAGCCCTTCGCCCGCGCTGAAGTCATGTTGCCCCAGGGTTTGACGTTTCCACTTCGCCAGTGAATGCACCACTTCGAACTGGGCGTCAGGCAACGCTTTCACTTTTACCTGCACCGCTTTTTCACAGCCGGACAAATTATCCTGCGTACCATCCCCTACGCGACTCAGGATCGGCGCCTGGACCTCAATCAGACCCAGACGCTCCTCTAGCTGGCGAGAGAAATGTGATTTCACGAAGCTAATTTGACGTTGTTTGGCAATGTAAGCGGTTTTCATTTTTTTACTCCTGCGTCCTGTTGCCTATGATTAAGCAACAAAACGAGAGCACTATTCAATAATCAACAGATAAAAAGCTAACTTCGATTTTGATTCGTTAAAAATAATGGCTAAAATAGAGATAATCATTAATCTGCATAAGAAAAAGCGATGGAAAATTATCAGATCGACAATCTGGACCGCGGCATACTTGACGCCTTAATGGAAAATGCCCGCACCGCCTACGCCGAACTGGCCAAACAATTTGGCGTTAGCCCTGGAACCATTCATGTTCGCGTCGAGAAAATGAAGCAGGCCGGGATCATTACGGGCGCACGGATTGACGTCAGCCCTAAACAACTGGGCTACGATGTAGGCTGCTTTATTGGCATCATCCTCAAAAGCGCCAAAGACTATCCCTCCGCACTGGCCCGGCTGGAAAGCCTGGATGAGGTGACGGAAGCGTATTACACCACCGGTCACTACAGCATCTTTATAAAAGTGATGTGCAAATCAATTGACGCGCTTCAGCACGTACTTATCAACAAGATCCAAACAATTGATGAAATTCAGTCCACTGAGACACTGATCGTCTTGCAGAACCCGATCATGCGCACCATCAAGCCATGATCGGCTTTTTTAATCCCACATTTTTCCACAGGTAGATCCCAGCTCGTTCACAGAGTACAATGCAGCCTCTTTACCTGAGCGAGCGATCAATGGCAGACATTACTCTTATCAGCGGCAGCACCCTGGGCGGCGCCGAATACGTCGCGGAACATCTGGCGGAAAAGCTGGAAGCTGCCGGTTTTTCAACCGAAACGGTGCACGGTCCGTTATTAGAGGATCTGTCAACTTCCGGGATCTGGCTGATAATCAGCTCAACGCACGGCGCCGGAGACATTCCGGACAACCTGACCCCTTTCTATGAAGACCTTCAGACGCAGAAACCCGATCTTTCCGCGGTACGTTTCGGCGCAATTGGCATTGGCAGTCGAGAATACGACACGTTTTGCGGCGCGATTGAGAAAATAGAAGCGGAACTGAAAGGCGCTGGCGCAAAACAGGTTGGGGAAACACTGAAGATCAACATCCTTGAACATGAGATTCCGGAAGATCCAGCGGAGATTTGGCTCGGATCCTGGATTAATTTACTCAAATAAGTGTAAAGATCGTGCGATCTATTGTGGATAAATATGGTGAAAAGCTTGGATCAACCGGTAGTTATCCAAAGAATAACCTTTGTTCACTTTTTGAGTTGTGTATAAGTACCCGTTTTGATCCCAGCTTATACGGGCCACGATCACCGATCATTCACAGCTAGTGATCCTTTCCAACGCATTGATCTTTATTACAGGATCCGGGTTATCCACAGCCTGGTGCGATCCTAATAAGAGATCACAATAGAACAGATCTCTAAATAAAAAGATCTTCTTTTTAATAGCCCGGATCCCGGGGCTTTCTCCATCGGCTAAAGTTGAGTAGAATCCACCGCCCGGGCTTCAATCCATTTTCACACCGCGTTATGCGAGGCAATTACCATGTTTTATCAGGATCCTTTTGACGTCATTATTATTGGCGGGGGTCATGCAGGCACTGAGGCCGCGATGGCCGCAGCGCGTATGGGTCAACAGACTCTGCTTTTGACACACAATATTGACACGTTGGGGCAGATGAGCTGCAACCCGACGATCGGCGGTATTGGCAAGGGACATCTGGTAAAAGAGGTGGATGCGCTCGGCGGTCTGATGGCGAAAGCGATCGATCAGGCAGGTATTCAGTTTAAGATACTAAACGCCAGCAAAGGTCCGGCCGTTCGCGCTACCCGAGCTCAGGCGGATCGAGTCTTATATCGCCAGGCGGTACGTATCGCGCTGGAGAATCAGCCGAATCTGATGATCTTCCAGCAAGCGGTTGAAGATCTGATTGTCGAAAACGATCGCGTTGTCGGCGCCGTGACCCAAATGGGGCTCAAATTCCGCGCGAAAGCGGTGGTGCTGACCGTCGGGACTTTCCTGGACGGCAAAATTCATATTGGTCTGGATAACTACAGCGGCGGTCGTGCTGGCGATCCGCCATCCATCCCGCTGTCTCGCCGTCTGCGTGAGCTTCCGCTACGCGTCAGCCGCCTGAAAACCGGCACACCGCCGCGTATTGATGCGCGTACTATCGATTTCAGCGTGTTGGCTCAACAGCATGGCGATAACCCGATGCCGGTTTTCTCGTTTATGGGGAATGCTTTTCAGCATCCGCAACAGGTGCCGTGTTACATCACGCATACCAATGAGAAAACCCATGACGTGATTCGTAATAACCTCGATCGTAGCCCAATGTACGCTGGCGTGATCGAAGGGATCGGCCCACGCTACTGTCCTTCGATCGAAGACAAGGTGATGCGTTTTGCCGATCGTAACCAGCATCAGATCTTCCTTGAGCCGGAAGGACTGACCTCTAACGAGATTTACCCTAACGGTATCTCCACCAGCCTGCCGTTTGACGTGCAGATGCAGATTGTCCGTTCCATGCAGGGCATGGAGAACGCGAAGATCGTTCGCCCTGGTTACGCGATTGAGTATGATTTCTTCGACCCGCGAGATCTGAAACCGACTCTGGAAAGTAAATTTATTCACGGCCTGTTCTTTGCTGGTCAAATCAACGGTACTACCGGCTATGAAGAGGCTGCGGCGCAGGGCTTGCTCGCTGGTCTGAATGCCGCGCGTCTTTCCGCCGACAAAGAGGGCTGGGCGCCTGCGCGTTCTCAGGCTTATCTCGGCGTGCTGGTGGACGATCTCTGTACGCTGGGCACCAAAGAGCCGTATCGCATGTTTACCTCCCGCGCCGAATATCGCCTGATGCTGCGTGAGGACAACGCCGATCTGCGTCTGACCGAAATGGGCCGCGAGCTGGGTCTGGTGGATGATGAACGCTGGGCGCGCTTCAACGAGAAGCTGGAAAATATCGAACGCGAACGTCAGCGGCTGAAATCGACATGGGTAACGCCGTCTGCGGAATCCGCTGATGAAGTGAATGCGCATTTGACCACGCCACTCTCCCGTGAGGCCAGCGGCGAAGATCTGTTGCGTCGTCCGGAAATGACATATGCGCAGCTCACTTCGCTTGCCGCATTCGCGCCTGCGCTTGAAGATGAGCAAGCCGCTGAACAGGTGGAAATCCAGGTCAAATACGAAGGCTATATCGCTCGCCAGCAGGATGAGATTGAAAAACAACTACGTAACGAGAATACGTTGCTGCCTGCCACGCTGGATTATCGTCAGGTTTCCGGTCTGTCGAACGAAGTTATCGCCAAGCTGAACGATCATAAACCGGCGTCTATCGGCCAGGCATCGCGTATCTCCGGCGTTACGCCAGCGGCAATCTCCATTCTGCTGGTATGGCTGAAAAAACAAGGTATGCTGCGTCGTAGCGCTTGATAACACTAATTTGGCGGGGGCGCTTCGCTTGCCCGCCCTACAAATTTGTAGGCCCGATAAGCGAAAGCGCATCGGGCATTTGATTATTAACAGGTAATGACCGTGCTCAACAAACTCTCTCGTCTGCTGGCTGATGCCGGTATTTCTCTTACCGATCACCAGAAAACGCTGCTGGTCGCCTACGTTGATATGCTGCACAAATGGAACAAAGCATACAACCTGACGTCAGTGCGGGATCCCAACGAAATGTTGGTACGCCATATTCTCGACAGCATAGTCGTTGCGCCGTATCTGCAGGGACAGCGTTTTATCGATGTAGGAACAGGACCGGGGCTGCCGGGCATCCCGCTGGCTATTGTTCTCCCTGACGCGCATTTCACCTTACTCGACAGCCTGGGCAAGCGGGTACGTTTTCTGCGTCAGGTCCAGCACGAACTGAAACTGGAAAACATCACGCCGGTTCAAAGCCGCGTTGAAGCCTATCCCTCCGAACCGCCGTTTGATGGCGTTATCAGCCGCGCTTTCGCATCGTTGAATGATATGGTGAGCTGGTGTCACCATCTGCCGGGAGAGAAAGGACGTTTTTATGCCTTAAAAGGGCAATTGCCAGGGGATGAAATTGCCTCACTACCTGACAATTTTAGCGTCGAATCTGTTGAAAAATTACGCGTTCCGCAACTGGAAGGCGAGCGGCATCTGGTGATTATTAAGTCAAACAAAGTTTAATTTTTATCAAAAAAAATAGAAAAAACGACGCGGCTTGTGTTAAAAATCGACAGGTATAACGCATTTCAGAGTTGTTACATTTAACTCTGGATTTACGGTTTCGTTTCAACATGACAACGTCGCTTCTTTTGTTAAAACAGAGAGTAATCAACTTTGTAAATATCAGTCTGCTAAAAATCGAATCGAAAAATCACTTTTGCTTGTTAAATTTTTATTATAAATGTCAATGGGGCGTTTTTAAGGTGTAAGCTGGTATTTTTAAAACAGTACCTGGTTTTACGCTTAAATATCAAAAAGATGAAAAGGCATGAATTGACACGTAAATGAATTGCGTAAGCATGAATATGTTTAATGTGTGATCTGGTGCACGCTTTATCGCCAGTGTTTTCGCGCTATTTGCAGTTTTGTACGATCGTTCACACTTTAGCTAAAAGTTAAAAATGCGGGCCAGAGAAAAATATTTAAACATTTATTCACCTTTTGGCTACTTATTGTTTGAAATCACGGGGGCGCACCGTATAATTTGACCGCTTTTTGATGCTTGACTCTAAGTCTTAAAGAACGTTTTATACGACACGCGGCATACCTCGAAGTGAGCAGGAGTAAAAACGTGATGCCTGTGTCGCTCGTGAGTCGAAACGTTGCTCGTAAGCTTCTGTTCATTCAGTTTCTGGCGGTAATAGCAAGTGGATTGCTGTTTTGCCTCAAAGACCCCTTCTGGGGCATCTCCGCAGTATGTGGGGGATTGGCAGTGGCACTGCCTAATATGTTGTTTATGATATTTGCCTGGCGTCACCAGGCGCATACACCTGCTAAGGGCCGTGTGTCCTGGACTTTCGCCTTCGGTGAAGCCTTCAAGGTGTTAGCGATGCTGGTTTTACTGGTGGTGGCGTTGGCGGTTTTAAAGGCGGTGTTTTTGCCGCTGATCGTTACGTGGGTTTTGGTGCTGGTGGTTCAGATACTGGCGCCGGCTGTAATTAACAACAAAGGGTAAAAGGCATCATGGCTTCAGAAAATATGACGCCGCAGGAATACATAGGACACCATCTGAATAACCTTCAGCTGGACCTGCGTACTTTCTCGCTGGTGGATCCGCAGAACCCCCCAGCCACCTTCTGGACGCTCAATATTGACTCCATGTTCTTCTCGGTGGTGCTGGGTCTGTTGTTTCTGGTGATGTTCCGTAGCGTTGCTAAAAAAGCGACCAGCGGCGTGCCAGGCAAGTTTCAGACCGCGATTGAGCTGATAGTCGGCTTTGTGCATGGCAGCGTCAAAGACATGTACCATGGCAAAAGCAAGCTGATTGCGCCGCTGGCCCTGACGATTTTCGTCTGGGTATTCCTTATGAACCTGATGGACTTACTGCCTATCGACCTGCTGCCGTATATCGCTGAGCATTGGCTGGGTCTGCCGGCAACGCGCGTGGTGCCGTCTGCTGACGTCAACATCACCCTGTCGATGGCGCTGGGCGTATTCATCCTTATTCTGTTCTACAGCATCAAAATGAAAGGCATCGGCGGCTTCGCAAAAGAGTTGACGCTGCAGCCGTTCAATCACTGGGCGTTCATTCCTGTCAACTTAATCCTTGAAGGGGTAAGTCTGCTGTCCAAACCGGTTTCTCTCGGTCTGCGACTGTTCGGCAACATGTATGCCGGTGAGCTGATTTTCATTCTGATTGCTGGTCTGTTGCCGTGGTGGTCACAGTGGATTCTGAATGTGCCGTGGGCCATTTTCCACATCCTGATTATTACGCTGCAAGCCTTCATTTTCATGGTTCTGACGATTGTCTATCTGTCGATGGCGTCCGAAGAGCATTAATTTACCAACACTACTACGTTTTAACTGAAACAAACTGGAGACTGTCATGGAAAACCTGAATATGGATCTGCTGTACATGGCTGCCGCTGTGATGATGGGTCTGGCGGCAATCGGTGCTGCGATCGGTATCGGCATCCTCGGGGGTAAATTCCTGGAAGGCGCGGCGCGTCAACCTGATCTGATTCCTCTGCTGCGTACTCAGTTCTTTATCGTTATGGGTCTGGTGGATGCTATCCCGATGATCGCTGTAGGTCTGGGTCTGTACGTGATGTTCGCTGTCGCGTAGTAAGCGTTGCTTGAATTAAGAGCAATATCAGAAGGTTAACTAGATAGAGGCATTGTGCTGTGAATCTTAACGCAACAATCCTCGGCCAGGCCATCGCGTTTATTCTCTTTGTCTGGTTTTGCATGAAGTACGTATGGCCGCCGTTAATGGCAGCCATCGAGAAACGTCAGAAAGAAATTGCTGACGGTCTCGCTTCTGCTGAACGAGCACATAAGGATCTTGACCTTGCAAAGGCCAGCGCGACCGACCAGCTGAAAAAAGCGAAAGCGGAAGCTCAGGTAATCATCGAGCAGGCAAACAAACGCCGCGCTCAGATCCTGGACGAAGCCAAAACTGAAGCAGAGCAGGAACGTACTAAAATCGTGGCGCAGGCGCAGGCGGAAATTGAAGCCGAGCGTAAACGTGCCCGTGAAGAGCTGCGTAAGCAAGTTGCTATCCTGGCTGTTGCTGGCGCCGAGAAGATCATCGAACGTTCCGTGGATGAAGCTGCTAACAGCGACATCGTGGATAAACTTGTCGCTGAACTGTAAGGAGGGAGGGGCTGATGTCTGAATTTGTTACGGTAGCTCGCCCCTACGCCAAAGCAGCTTTTGACTTTGCCGTTGAACACCAAAGTGTAGAGCGCTGGCAGGATATGCTGGCGTTTGCCGCCGAGGTAACCAAGAACGAACAAATGGCAGAGCTTCTCTCTGGCGCGCTGGCGCCGGAAACGCTCGCTGAGTCGTTTATCGCAGTCTGCGGTGAGCAGTTAGACGAAAACGGTCAGAACCTGATTCGGGTGATGGCTGAAAATAATCGTCTGAACGCGCTCCCGGATGTTCTGGAGCAGTTTATTCATCTGCGTGCCGCCAGTGAAGCTACCTCCGAGGTAGAAGTTACGTCGGCAACCGCATTGAGTGAAGAGCAGCTTTCGAAAATCAGCGCCGCGATGGAAAAACGTCTGTCACGCAAAGTGAAGCTGAATTGCAAAATCGATAAGTCTGTAATGGCAGGCGTTATCATCCGGGCGGGTGATATGGTCATTGATGGCAGCGTACGCGGCCGTCTTGAGCGCCTTGCAGACGTCTTGCAGTCTTAAGGGGACTGGAGCATGCAACTGAATTCCACCGAAATCAGCGAACTGATCAAGCAGCGCATTGCTCAGTTCAATGTGGTGAGCGAAGCTCACAACGAAGGTACTATTGTTTCTGTTAGTGACGGTGTTATCCGCATTCACGGCTTGGCCGATTGTATGCAGGGTGAAATGATCTCCCTGCCGGGTAACCGTTACGCTATCGCACTGAACCTGGAGCGCGACTCCGTGGGTGCGGTAGTCATGGGTCCATACGCTGACCTTGCCGAAGGCATGAAGGTTAAATGTACGGGTCGTATCCTGGAAGTTCCGGTTGGCCGCGGTCTGCTGGGACGTGTGGTAAACACCCTGGGTGCGCCAATCGACGGTAAAGGTCCGGTTGATAATGACGGCTTCTCTGCCGTTGAAGCGATTGCGCCGGGCGTTATCGATCGTCAGTCTGTCGATCAGCCGGTGCAGACCGGCTATAAAGCCGTTGACTCCATGATCCCAATCGGTCGTGGTCAGCGTGAACTGATCATCGGTGACCGTCAGACCGGTAAAACCGCGCTGGCTATCGACGCCATCATCAACCAGCGCGACTCCGGCATCAAATGTATCTATGTCGCTATCGGCCAGAAAGCGTCCACCATCTCTAACGTGGTGCGTAAACTGGAAGAGCACGGCGCGCTGGCTAACACCATTGTTGTGGTGGCGACCGCGTCCGAATCCGCTGCGCTGCAATATTTGGCGCCGTATGCCGGTTGCGCAATGGGCGAATACTTCCGTGACCGCGGTGAAGATGCGCTGATCATTTACGATGACCTGTCTAAACAGGCTGTTGCTTACCGTCAGATCTCCCTGCTGCTCCGTCGTCCGCCAGGACGTGAAGCATTCCCGGGCGACGTATTCTACCTCCACTCTCGTCTGCTGGAGCGTGCTGCGCGTGTTAACGCCGACTACGTCGAAGCCTTCACTAAAGGTGAAGTGAAAGGGAAAACCGGTTCACTGACTGCGCTGCCGATTATCGAAACGCAGGCAGGTGACGTTTCCGCGTTCGTTCCGACCAACGTAATTTCCATTACCGATGGTCAGATCTTCCTGGAATCTAACCTGTTTAACGCCGGTATTCGTCCTGCGGTTAACCCGGGTATCTCGGTATCCCGTGTAGGTGGCGCAGCCCAGACCAAGATCATGAAAAAACTGTCCGGAGGTATTCGTACCGCGCTGGCGCAGTATCGTGAACTGGCGGCGTTCTCTCAGTTTGCATCCGACCTTGACGATGCCACCCGTAAACAGCTTGACCACGGTCAGAAAGTGACCGAACTGCTGAAACAGAAACAGTATGCGCCGATGTCCGTCGCGCAGCAGTCTCTGGTTCTGTTCGCAGCAGAACGTGGTTATCTGGCGGATGTCGAACTGGCGAAAATCGGTAGCTTCGAAGCCGCACTGCTGGCTTACGTCGACCGTGATCACGCTCCGCTGATGCAAGAGATCAACCAGTCCGGTGGCTATAACGACGAAATCGAAGGCAAGCTGAAAGGCATCCTCGATTCCTTCAAAGCAACCCAGTCCTGGTAACGTCTGGCGGCTTGCCTTAGGGCAGGCCGTAAGGCATTGAGGAGAAGCTCATGGCCGGCGCAAAAGAGATACGTAGTAAGATCGCAAGCGTCCAGAACACGCAAAAGATCACTAAAGCGATGGAGATGGTCGCCGCTTCCAAAATGCGTAAATCGCAGGATCGCATGGCGGCCAGCCGTCCTTATGCAGAGACCATGCGCAAAGTGATTGGTCACCTTGCGAACGGTAATCTGGAATATAAGCACCCCTACCTGGAAGAGCGCGACGTTAAACGCGTGGGCTACCTGGTAGTGTCGACCGACTGTGGTTTGTGCGGTGGCTTGAACATTAACCTGTTCAAAAAGCTGCTGGCGGATATGAAGGCATGGTCCGATAAAGGCGTTCAGTGCGAACTCGCAATGATCGGCTCTAAGGGCGTGTCATTCTTTAATTCCGTAGGCGGCAACGTTGTCGCTCAGGTGACAGGTATGGGGGATAACCCTTCTCTGTCCGAACTGATCGGTCCGGTTAAAGTGATGTTGCAGGCCTACGACGAAGGCCGTCTGGACAAGCTTTACATTGTCAGCAACAAATTTATTAACACCATGTCTCAGGTGCCGACGATCACTCAACTGCTGCCGCTGCCGGCGTCAGAAGATGATGATCTGAAGCGTACAGCCTGGGATTACCTGTATGAACCAGACCCGAAAGCGCTGCTGGATACTCTCCTGCGTCGTTATGTGGAGTCTCAGGTTTATCAGGGCGTGGTAGAAAACCTGGCCAGCGAGCAGGCCGCACGAATGGTGGCGATGAAAGCCGCAACCGATAATGGCGGCAGCCTGATTAAAGAGCTGCAGTTAGTATACAACAAAGCTCGTCAGGCCAGCATTACTCAGGAACTCACCGAGATCGTCTCGGGGGCCGCCGCGGTTTAACCAGGTTATTTCGTAGAGGATTTAAGATGGCTACTGGAAAGATTGTCCAGGTAATCGGCGCCGTGGTAGACGTCGAGTTCCCTCAGGATGCCGTACCACGCGTGTACGATGCCCTTGAGGTGCAGAATGGTAATGAGAAGCTGGTGCTGGAAGTTCAGCAGCAGCTTGGCGGCGGTATCGTGCGTACCATCGCGATGGGGTCTTCTGACGGTCTGCGTCGCGGTCTGGATGTAAAAGATCTCGAACACCCGATCGAAGTCCCGGTAGGTAAAGCTACGCTGGGTCGTATCATGAACGTCCTGGGCGAACCGGTCGACATGAAAGGCGAGATCGGCGAAGAAGAGCGTTGGGCGATTCACCGCGCAGCGCCTTCCTACGAAGAGTTATCAAACTCTCAGGAACTGCTGGAAACCGGTATCAAAGTTATCGACCTGATGTGTCCGTTCGCGAAGGGCGGTAAAGTCGGTCTGTTCGGTGGTGCGGGTGTAGGTAAAACCGTAAACATGATGGAGCTTATCCGTAACATCGCGATCGAGCACTCCGGTTACTCTGTGTTTGCGGGCGTAGGTGAACGTACTCGTGAGGGTAACGACTTCTACCATGAAATGACCGACTCCAACGTTATCGATAAAGTATCCCTGGTGTATGGCCAGATGAACGAGCCGCCGGGAAACCGTCTGCGCGTTGCACTGACCGGCCTGACCATGGCGGAGAAATTCCGTGACGAAGGTCGTGACGTACTGCTGTTCGTCGATAACATCTATCGTTACACCCTGGCCGGTACGGAAGTATCCGCACTGCTGGGTCGTATGCCTTCCGCGGTAGGTTACCAGCCGACTCTGGCGGAAGAGATGGGCGTTCTGCAGGAACGTATCACCTCCACCAAGACCGGTTCTATCACCTCCGTACAGGCGGTATACGTACCTGCGGATGACTTAACTGACCCGTCTCCAGCCACCACCTTTGCGCACTTAGATGCAACTGTGGTACTGAGCCGTCAGATCGCATCCCTGGGTATCTACCCGGCCGTTGACCCGCTGGATTCCACCAGCCGTCAGCTGGATCCGCTGGTTGTTGGTCAGGAACACTACGACACCGCGCGTGGCGTTCAGTCCATCCTGCAGCGTTATCAGGAACTGAAAGACATCATCGCCATCCTCGGTATGGATGAACTGTCTGAAGAAGATAAACTGGTGGTAGCTCGCGCGCGTAAGATCCAGCGCTTCCTGTCCCAGCCGTTCTTCGTGGCGGAAGTATTTACCGGTTCTCCGGGCAAATACGTCTCCCTGAAAGACACCATCCGTGGCTTTAAAGGCATCATGGAAGGCGAATACGATCACCTGCCGGAGCAGGCGTTCTACATGGTCGGTTCCATCGACGAAGCCGTGGAAAAAGCCAAAAAACTTTAACGCCTTAATCGGAGGGTGATATGGCAATGACTTACCACCTGGATGTCGTCAGCGCGGAGCAACAAATGTTCTCCGGTCTGGTCGAGAAAATCCAGGTTACGGGTAGCGAAGGTGAACTGGGGATCTACCCGGGGCACGCGCCGCTGCTCACCGCCATTAAGCCTGGTATGATTCGCATCGTTAAGCAGCACGGTCACGAAGAGTTTATCTATCTGTCCGGCGGCATTCTGGAAGTGCAGCCTGGCAGTGTGACCGTTCTGGCGGATACCGCGATTCGCGGTCAGGATCTCGACGAAGCGCGAGCCCTGGAAGCGAAGCGTAAAGCCGAAGAGCACATTAAGAGCTCGCACGGTGACGTGGATTACGCTCAGGCGTCTGCGGAACTGGCCAAAGCGATCGCTAAACTGCGCGTTATCGAGTTGACCAAAAAAGCGATGTAACACCGGCTTGAAAGCATAAAACCAGTCTGATTGCGGACTGGTTTTTTTTATCCTCTCAATTTTTATTCGATAAACTAGCAACGACAAAAACAAGCGGCTGAAGGCGATGCGTTTTCAGCGACAGCGCTGTTTTCATTAAATCCTTCTTTCTGTCATTGGCATCTGCACATTGTGCGAAGAAGGAAGGAATGGATGCGTTTTTATTGCATAAAATGAGGGATTATTACTATGTCATTTCAGCCATCCTTTGCGGGGCCACAACCCGACTCAAGGATTGATCGTACTACCTTTATTCGTCGCGCTTATCTTCATCTCGCCGTCGCCATCGTCGGTTTTATCGTGTTGAGCGCGGCGTGGAGTTTTATAGGGGGCGGGGAGTATGCGCTTGATGTGCTGCTGGCTGGTGGAAGATATAGCTGGTTGGTTGTTCTCGGCGCTTTTATGCTGGTGGGAATGCTGGCGACCCGTCTGGCGGATAATGCGGGGACTAATCAAACGCAACTTATCGGGCTGGGGATTTATGTGTTGGCAGAATCCCTGATTTTTGCCCCCCTGTTAACGGTGGCGGCGTATATTAACCCGTCGAGCATTGGCGCGGCGGCAATAACGCCCCTGTTGCTGGTTGGCGGTCTGACGTTTACCGCGTTTTCCATAAAAAAAGACTTTTCTTTTCTGCGCTCGTTTCTGACTATGGCTGGATTCATTGCTTTTGGCGCGATTATTGCCAGCGTCATCTGCGGCTTTTCGCTGGGCGTCTGGTTTTCTGCGCTAATGGTACTGCTGTGCGCCGGGTTTATACTTTACGACACTTCTAACATTATTCACCATTACCCTACCGATCGCCCTGCTGGCGCGGCATTACATCTGTTTGCTTCTATCGCGACCATGTTCTGGTATATTTTGCGGATTTTTATGTCGCGTAATTAAGTAAAAAATACGCGCAACGGAAAACCAGCGGCCTCTGTCGCTGGTTTTTGCTTTTCTGACTCCCCTGCGCTTTATTTCGTTATCTTCTTTATTTATGGAGTAAAAAAACAGCAAAAACATCGGACTACGTTGCCAATACGCGGGTGTTTTTACTTTTCAGGAGACAAGAGGCGCGGTAATGAACGAAAATGATTCATTAGCAGGCGGGGATTTTATCCCGGTGAGCGTTTTATCCTTCTTCCATTTTACGATGAAAAAAATGTAGTATTTTCAACGTGAAACAGTATAAATTCGTTCTCAAATTACAGTCAGGACGCGTATGTTAAATAGTGCTATGAGCGTAGTGATCCTTGCCGCAGGTAAAGGCACGCGCATGTATTCCGATATTCCTAAAGTGCTGCACACGCTGGCGGGTAAACCCATGGTGCAGCATGTCATTGATGCAGCTACTAAATTAGGGGCCGCACAGGTTCATCTGGTCTATGGCCACGGTGGCGAGTTGTTAAAACAGACCCTGAAAGATGACAAGCTGAACTGGGTGCTTCAGGCGGAACAGTTGGGAACAGGTCACGCAATGCAGCAGGCCGCGCCCTTTTTTAGCGACGATGAAGATATTTTAATGCTTTACGGCGACGTGCCGCTGATTTCGGTTGAAACCTTACAGCGCCTGCGCGATGCCAAACCGCAGGGTGGTATTGGGTTATTAACCGTGAAGCTGGACGATCCGAGCGGCTATGGCCGTATTACGCGTGAAAACGGTAAAGTGACCGGCATCGTTGAACATAAAGACGCCACTGATGAACAGCGTCAGATCCAGGAAATTAACACTGGTATTCTGATCGCCAACGGCGCGGACCTGAAACGCTGGTTGTCTAAGCTGACTAACAATAATGCGCAGGGTGAATATTACATCACAGATATCATCGCGCTGGCTTATCAGGAAGGACGGGAAATCGCCGCGGTGCATCCGGCTCGCATCAGCGAAACGGACGGCGTGAATAACCGTCTACAGCTTTCTCGTCTGGAGCGTATTTACCAGGCCGAACAGGCGGAGAAACTGCTGTTATCCGGCGTTATGTTGCGCGATCCGGCACGTTTTGATCTCCGCGGCACCCTTTATTGTGGAATGGATGTCGAAATTGACGCTAACGTTATCATCGAAGGTTATGTAACGCTCGGTCACCGCGTGAAGATCGGCGCGGGCTGCATTATTAAAAACAGCGTTATTGGCGATGACTGCGAAATTAGCCCATACAGCGTGGTGGAAGATGCGCATCTGGAAGCGGCCTGCACCATCGGCCCGTTTGCTCGCCTGCGTCCCGGCGCTGAGCTGTTAGCGGGCGCTCACGTCGGCAATTTTGTTGAAATGAAAAAAGCGCGTCTGGGTAAAGGTTCTAAAGCCGGCCATCTGACCTACCTGGGCGATGCGGAAATTGGCGACAACGTGAATATTGGCGCGGGGACCATCACCTGTAACTATGATGGCGCGAACAAATTCAAAACGGTTATTGGCGACGATGTGTTTGTCGGCTCCGATACCCAACTGGTGGCGCCGGTTACTGTTGGTAAAGGGGCCACCATCGCCGCAGGGACTACCGTCACCCGTAATGTAGCCGACAATGAACTGGTATTAAGCCGCGTGCCGCAGGTGCATAAGCAAGGCTGGCAGCGTCCGGTGAAGAAAAAGTGATTTTGTAGGCCGGATAAGCGTCAGCGCCATCCGGCAGACCGGAGATGAGAGGATAAAATAATCCTCCGCTCCATGAGCAGTACTTATAAAAATAACCCCACTCTCTACAAGGCTCGGGGCGCCCGCAACGACGGGCATACAGGTCAGCGACAACGCATGGCGTAATGCCATAATCAGGAAATAAAACTATGTGTGGAATTGTTGGCGCTATCGCGCAGCGTGATGTAGCTGAAATCCTTCTCGAAGGTTTACGTCGTCTGGAATACCGTGGTTACGACTCTGCCGGTCTGGCCGTGGTGGATGCAGAAGGTCATATGACCCGCCTGCGTCGCCTCGGTAAAGTCCAGATGCTGGCTCAGGCAGCGGAAGAACACCCGCTGCATGGCGGCACCGGTATTGCTCACACTCGCTGGGCGACGCACGGTGAACCTTCAGAAGCTAACGCGCATCCGCATGTTTCTGAACACATTGTGGTGGTGCATAACGGCATCATCGAAAACCATGAACCGCTGCGTGAAGCGTTAAAAGCGCGTGGCTATACCTTCGTTTCTGAAACCGACACCGAAGTGATTGCACACCTGGTAAACTGGGAACTGAAACAAGGTGGTACTCTGCGAGACGCGATTTTGCGTGCGATCCCGCAACTGCGTGGCGCATATGGCACGGTGATCATGGATACCCGCCATCCGGATACGCTGCTGGCTGCCCGTTCAGGTAGCCCGCTGGTGATTGGCCTGGGTATGGGCGAAAACTTTATCGCTTCTGACCAGCTGGCGCTGTTGCCAGTGACTCGTCGCTTTATCTTCCTTGAAGAGGGCGATATCGCTGAAATCACTCGCCGTTCGGTAAATATCTTCGATAACACCGGCGCGGAAGTAAAACGTCAGGATATCGAATCCAATCTGCAATATGACGCGGGCGATAAAGGTATTTACCGCCACTACATGCAGAAAGAGATCTACGAACAGCCGAACGCGATCAAAAACACCCTTACCGGGCGCATCAGCCACGGTCAGGTGGATTTAAGCGAGCTGGGACCGAACGCCGATGATCTGTTGTCGAAGGTTGAGCATATTCAGATCCTCGCCTGCGGTACGTCTTACAACTCCGGTATGGTTTCCCGTTACTGGTTTGAATCGCTGGCAGGTATTCCGTGCGACGTTGAAATCGCCTCTGAATTCCGCTATCGCAAATCTGCCGTGCGCCGTAACAGCCTGATGATCACGCTCTCCCAGTCTGGCGAAACGGCAGATACCCTGGCTGGCCTGCGTCTGTCGAAAGAGCTGGGATATTTGGGCTCTCTGGCCATTTGTAACGTGCCGGGCTCTTCGCTGGTGCGTGAATCCGATCTGGCGCTGATGACCAACGCGGGTACGGAAATTGGCGTAGCATCTACCAAAGCCTTCACCACCCAGTTAACCGTGCTGTTGATGCTGGTGGCGAAACTGTCTCGCCTGAAAGGTCTGGATGCGTCCATTGAGCATGATATCGTGCATGGCCTACAGGCGCTGCCGAGCCGTATTGAGCAGATGCTGTCGCAGGACAAACGCATCGAGCTGCTTGCAGAAGATTTCTCTGACAAGCATCACGCGTTATTCCTCGGTCGTGGCGATCAATATCCGATTGCGCTCGAAGGCGCGCTGAAGCTGAAAGAGATCTCTTACATTCACGCGGAAGCCTATGCTGCAGGCGAGCTGAAACACGGGCCGTTGGCGCTGATTGACGCCGATATGCCGGTGATTGTGGTGGCGCCGAACAACGAACTGCTGGAGAAACTGAAATCCAACATCGAAGAAGTTCGCGCGCGTGGCGGTCAGTTGTACGTCTTCTCCGATCAGGATGCGGGTTTTGTGAGCAGCGACAACATGCACATCATTGAGATGCCGCATGTGGAAGAGGTCATTGCGCCTATCTTCTACACCGTTCCGCTGCAACTGCTGGCGTATCACGTGGCGCTGATTAAAGGCACCGACGTTGACCAGCCGCGTAACTTGGCGAAATCGGTGACGGTAGAGTAAGTCAAATGTTGTACCAAAAAAAAGGCTGTCGATAGACGGCCTTTTTTTATGAGTTTTTTGAACAAAAATAAAAAATATTTACGGGAGATGAGAATAACGGAATAGTGGTTGATAAATAAACAATTGTTTGATTGTTAAACTAAAAAATAAATTTTTTCCTAAAAATATGTACGTTAAATGTCTCTGACTTTAGTGTTTGTATATAATTATTTATATTCTTTGGTTTAGTAAAAATAAAATTTTAAAAAGATAATATTGCCTGTTATTTCACTCAAACAATTCCATTGTGTAAATTTGACTGCTTGATATTTATTTTCTCGGGAGTAGTATTCGCTTCCGTTGTAGACACATTGTGTTTTATTTATTTTTAAATGAAACATCGGGATATATAATATATCAATAGAGTTATAATGAAACTGAATTTAATTGCCAGCGCTCTGGTTCTGTCTTCTACTATGCTGGTAGGTAATGCAATGGCATCTGATGGCACCGTTCACTTCCTTGGTGAAGTGGTTGACAGCACCTGCCAGGTTACGCCACAAACCGCTGATCAAAACGTTAATTTAGGCAAAGTTAACAAAACGGCATTTGCTGGCGTGGGAAGTACCGCTGCGCCTACCGAGTTCCATATCGACCTGACCGGGTGCCCGGCTACGTATACTAAGGCTGCCGTTCGTTTTGATGGTACCGAAGCTTCCAACAGCGATGGCGACCTGGCTATCGGCAACCCTGCTAATGGCGATGCCCCGGGTGATTACACCGGTGACGGCGCTGCCATTACAGCATCTGGCGTAGCGATCCGTATTTACAACCGCGCGGATAACTCACAAGTTAAACTGTACAACGATTCTGCGTATAGCACGATTGATACCACAGCGGGTACGGCTTCTATGGAGTTTATCGCGCGTTATATCGCCACTGACGCAACCGTCACTGCGGGTACTGCTAACGCAGATTCTCAGTTCACTGTCGAATACCAAAAATAAGATTCGCTCTTCTTAAACGTCTTTTATTAATTTATTGACGCCTGCCATTGTGAACAACTGTAGTTGTATAAATGCCCGGCGTCTTTTTTATCCAGGGATGAGTTTGTCTATGTTTGCTCGTGGAATAAAAATAGTTATTCTGGCACTCCTGTGCCTTAATCTTCCCTCTGCTTTTGCAGGTATTGTGGTCGGTGGAACTCGCGTCATTTTTCATGGCAACGATCCTGACTCTACTATTTCTATTTACAATAAAGAAGTTGATTTGCCTTATCTAATACAAGTATGGGTTGATCCTTTCAGTAAGGATGATAAGAGCAAACCACCTTTTACCGTCATTCCGCCTGTTTCTCGTCTTGAGCCGAGTCAGGAAAAAGTGCTGCGCATTATTAAAACAGCGGGTGAGTTGCCAAAGGATCGCGAATCTGTTTTTTGGTTTAATGTGAAAAACATTCCGCCATCCAGTAAAAATAAAGATAGCAGTACGCTTGAGATCGCAATTAAAACGCGTATCAAGTTATTCTGGCGCCCGGCCTCTATTACGCTTATCCCGGAAAAGGCGGTAGCTAAAGTCAAATGGTATCGACAGGGAAGTAAACTGGTTGTAGAAAATAATAGTCCTATTCATATGAATATCATGGATGTCTCTGTAGACGGTAAAGATGTTCCATTGAATATGATAAAGCCTTTTGAAAAATTAACGCTGGATTTACCTACTGGTGTTACGGGGCACGCTTTAGCCTGGCGTTTTATTAATGATTACGGCGCGATTAGTAGCCCTGTTAAGCAAGCGCTTTAGTTTTGCGATAAGGATATCTTGATGATTCACCCTCGTCTTTGCCTCGTCTTGATTTCAGGTGCTTATCTGAGTATCGCTTTCCCGACAATGGCTAGGGAAACGCTATTTAACCCTGGTTTGCTGGAAATCGATCACCCCGTGGACGTGGATATTCATCAGTTTAACCGTTCCAACGCGTTGCCGCCGGGCGATTATAAGGTCGATATCGTCATTAACGGGAAACTGTTTGAACGACGGGATGTGACCTTTGTGCAGGATCAACCGGATGCCGAACTGCATCCCTGCTTTGTCGCGGTTAAGGATGTATTGTCGTCGTATGGTGTTAAGGTAGACGCGGTGAAAGGCTTGCAGGATGTCGATAATACAGCCTGCGTGAATCCCGTTCCGTTAATTGATGGCACCACCTGGTTATTAGATGCGAATAAGCTGGCGTTAAATATATCTGTTCCACAGATCTATCTGAACACGGCGGCCTATGACTATATCAGCCCGTCACGCTGGGATGAGGGCATCAATGCGATGATGGTCAATTAAGATTTTTCCGGATCGCACACGGTAAAGTCTAATTACGACAATGGGAACGATGACTCTTATTATCTGAACCTGCGTAACGGGATTAACCTGGGAGCATGGCGGTTGCGTAACTACAGTACGCTGAGCGCCACCGGCAGCGACACGGAATATCACTCCATCAGTAGCTATGTCCAGCGCGATATCGCCGCGCTGCGCAGCCAGATTATGGTCGGCGACACCTGGACGGCGAGTTATGTCTTTGATAGCGCCCAGATCCGCGGGGTCAGACTCTATACCGACGATGACATGCTACCGTCGAGCCAGAACGGGTTTGCGCCAGTGGTTCGCGGGGTGGCGAAAAGTAACGCCACCGTCATCATCCGGCAGAATAGATATGTCATTTATCAGTCAGCCGTGCCGCAGGGCGCTTTCGAGATCACCGACCTGAACACCACCAGCGGCGGCGGCGATCTTGATGTCACCATAAAAGAAGAAGACGGCAGCGAGCAGCACTTTACCCAGCCGTACGCGTCGCTGGCGATACTGAAGCGTGAAGGCCAGACCGATTTTGATATTAGCGTCGGTGAAATGCGCGATGAAAGCGGATTTACCCCTAACGTCGTTCAGGCGCAGGTGTTGCATGGCCTGCCATGGGGATTAACGCTCTATGGCGGCACGCAGGTTGCGGAAGATTATGCTTCCGCCGCGCTTGGTATGGGTAAAGATATGGGGTCGATCGGGGCCGTATCGTTTGATGTGACCCACGCCCGTTCACACTTTGACGATGGTGATAATGAAAGCGGCCAGTCCTGGCGTTTTCTCTACTCCAAACGTTTTGATGATACCGACACCAGTTTCCGTCTGGTGGGGTACCGTTATTCCACGGAAGGCTATTACACCCTCGGCGAGTGGGCATCGAGGCAGGACAACAGCTCTGATTTCTGGGAGACGGGCAACCGCCGTAGCCGCGTGGAAGGAACCTGGACGCAATCATTTGGCCCCGGTTTTGGCAACATTTATCTGACGTTAAGCCGTCAGCAATACTGGCAAACGGATGAAGTCGAGCGCCTGGTGCAGTTTGGCTATAGCAATAGCTGGCGGCGAATTTCGTGGAACGCGTCGTGGAACTATACCGACTCTGCGAATCGTTCTTCCGGCAGCAATAATAAAAACGACAACGATGACAGCGATCACGAACAGATATTCATGCTGACGGTTTCCATCCCGCTTTCAGGGGCGAAGGAGAGCAGCTACGTTAACTACTCGATGACGCAAAATAATCATAACGACAGCACAATGCAGGCTGGCGTTGGCGGCACGTTGCTGGAGGGCCACAATCTTTCCTATAACGTGCAGGAATCCTGGACCAGTACGCCGGAGGATACCTATGGTGGTAACGCCAGCATGGGGTATGACGGTACTTATGGTTCAGTAAACGGCGGTTATGCCTGGAGCCGTGATTCACAAACGCTGAACTATGGCGCCCGCGGCGGCATCCTGGTTCACAGCGGCGGTGTGACCTTCTCGCAGGAGTTGGGGGAAACCGTCGCGCTGGTGGAAGCGCCGGGTGCTGATGGCCTTACCGTAGAAAACACGACTGGGGTTGCTACAGACTGGCGGGGCTATACGGTGAAAACGCAGCTTAACCCGTACGACGAAAACCGCATGGCGATTGACAGCAACTATTTTGCCAAAGCCAATATTGAGCTGGATAACACGGTAGTCAATCTGGTGCCAACGCGCGGCGCCGTGGTGAAAGCGGCGTTTGTGACGCATGTCGGTTATCGCGTGTTGTTTAATGTGATGCAAGTGAATGGCAAACCTGCGCCGTTTGGCGCGATGGCGTCGGCGGAGCTGGATTCCGGAACGGTAACCGGGATTGTCGGCGATAACGGCGAACTCTATTTATCGGGGATGCCGGAAAACGGTCATTTCACTCTAAGTTGGGGCGGTGATGAATCAACAACATGTGCCGTTAATTATACGTTAGGTCATAAAACAGAGAATGCTGAACTGGTGCAGCAAGCCGTCACTTGCCAATAAGGAATTTAATTATGCGCTTATGGACAATAATATTATTTTCATGCTTTATGGTTCTTATTTCGCCTGTTTGCCGGGCTGGCGATGGCATTTGTCATGCGGTTAAAGGGACTTATATTTATAACCTTAATCTCAATGACGCCCGGATTCCCGCAGAAAAAAATAAAGCCGGAACAGAGGTCAGGGATCTGGAGACATTAACATCGTCAGAATCATATAAAGTTGGCTGTAGCTGTTTGACCCATTTTTCATCGACGTTTCGTGAAGTCTATTATACCGCTCGTTCGCCGCTGAGTATTGATACCACCAGAAATGGTTACACCTACTATACGCTTAACGATAACCTAAGTATTGCAACGTCGATTGCTGTTCTTGGACGAGGCTTTATTGCGGTTCCCTTTGAGGCTGAACCTAATGTAGTAAAAGATGGGATGAATTGTTATACCGATACCGTTGAGGGCAATCTCGCAACGTTATATACCGGGTCGGAGGTCAAGGTCTCTTTCCTTATCAATAAACCGTTTGTCGGTCAGGTTGCCATTCCTGGCACGATTGTGGCTAATTTATACGGGGGGCTTGATGCCAGCTCCTCGACTGCCAGTACCGACAAATTGGCGGAAGTCAGAATTGTTGGCGATATCGTGGCGCCGCAGAGCTGTGAAATTGATTCCGGCCAGGTGATAGAGGTGAATTTCGGTAAGATCCCGGTTGCGGATTTCTCGACAACGCAAGGCACCGCTGCTGCGGGTCATAAAGTGACTAAAACGGTACAGGTGAAATGTACCGGAATGTTGGATGAGAATATCGTCTATTCGACATTTAATGCTGATCCCGTTGATTCCAGCGCAAATATGATGAAAGTTCTGGGTAATGATGATGTCGGAATTATGATTTATGACAAATGGGATCGGATGGTTAAGGTGACAGGCGGAAAAATGGATATGGATATGGGCGTCAATAATGGCGGCGCCGAGACTAACTCATTGACTTTTTCTGCCGCGCCTGCCAGCGCGACGGGAGCGCGGCCTCAACCTGGTACATTTGAAGCTTACGCCACGATCACGCTGGAAATAACGAACTAATCTAATTACAAAATAAGTCATATCAATGAACTACGGCCCTGGCTCAATCCAGGTGGATCGGAAATCAAACCATCCCAGGTTATTCAGGTGGATCCCCCTGGCCCGGTCGGGGCTTTTGAGTCGCATCCAGTGGTGAAAAAGCGGCTGTAGCCAGCCTGAACGGGTGGTTTCCCTGACCAGTTGTTCCGCGCTGATGGTTTCGGCATGCCACTGGGTTTCCCATTGGGCCAGCAGCGCATCATCCCCACCGCTGATGGCGTGGCGCAGTAAAGGGGAGCCCAGTAGCCATGTACCGACGTTCCACTCTTCGGGAATGGGGAAATTGACCGTCCCCAGCCAGAGATCCACATTGGTTTTGCCATTCGCCCAGTCATCATAATTCAGCTCAACGCCCTCAAGTAAAATGCCCTGCTGGCGCATGATCTCTTGCATAATATCCAGGAGCATTGGAAATTCAGGGTGCTGATCGTGATAGGCCAGACGAAGTTTTGCGTAGGGCGACGACGAGATAAAAGGTGAACAGGCCGGGCCCGCCTCAATAGTATGAAACCAGGAGGACAGCAGGCTGCCGCCCGGTACCCAGAAGGGGCGAATTGCCTCACTCAGATGCTGGAGTAAGGCGTAAGGGCTGAGAGTTTCCCGCAGCCAGCGGCGATGTTCGGCGGTATGCCAGTGCGGGGAGCGGCTGTCGCATAATAAAAAATATCCTCCACGCTCAAGAAACATCTCGCGCAGGTTGTCAGAAGGTTTGCCTGATACCTGGCTAAGCCGTCCGGAAACGTAATCCTCATCGCTCAGGCTGGAACTGAGCCAGGCTGCCGTGTCGTTATCCGACAGCGATTCCGCCAGGTTGTCTGTCTCCGTTAAATTCGGCCAGATAAAGACCTCCACTTCATCCAGCAGCCCGCGCAGGCCGAAATAGTGGTCAAAGGCCTTCATTTGCAGATGAAAGCCATTGTTTTCCACCACCTCATAAGGGCCAGTCCCCACAGGATGTGCCGGGAAATCAGCGCGTTGTGTATGGTCAGGCGGTAGGATCATGGCATCAATATGGCTGAGCAGCAGCGGCAGTCGGTTATCCGGGTGCGCCAGCGTAATTTCAAGGCTCAGCGGCCCGGTGGCCTGAATGGTCTGCAAGTGCGAGAACAACGGCAGCTTAGCGCTGCGGGTCAGTGAAGCGATAACCGCGTCGATCGTCAGCTCCTGACCATCATGCCAGAGGACGGCGGGGCGCAGATAAAAACGCCAGCGCAGTGGATCAATCTGCCGCCAGTGGTGGGCAAGATCGGCTTCGACTTCACCTTTTTCCTCATTTATGCGCGTCAGGCCGCTAAAAATCTGCCTGACCAGATGCTGCTCAGAGCGACGCAACGGTATGCCGGGGCACAGCGACGGCATTGTCCGGTAATAGGGGATGCACAGCCGCTGATAGTCTGCCCGCACGCTATAGCCCAGTTTTGAGCGCAGCAGTTGCGCCACCTGGTGCTTATTTTTACCCAGCAGCTGAATGGCCTGATCAACATGACCAGACTCCAGCAACTGCTCCGCCTTTTCGCTTAACAGCTGTTCTGGTTTATAGCGCAGGTGAAGCCGGGCGCGATGCCCACGTCCGGCCTGTGATTGCCAGATGAGCCACTTTGCCTCCTGCATCTGAAGCAACAGATTACGCATATGCCGCCGGGTGCAGAACAACACATCCGCCAGCTCCTGTAGCGTCACGCTAACGGGCTTATCGCCATAGTGCTGGAGTAGCTTTAAGTATTTTTGTTCAGTGTGCCGGGTTGCCATAAAAGATGAAATTTCCCGAACGGGAATGAGCAATTTTTAATATCCCCTTTTTAGCCGATGATTTTCTCTATCGCAACTTCTATGAGGATTCATCATGACAAAGCGCATTAATAAAGACACTCAGGTCTGCATGTCCCTGGCTGCACGCCCAAGTAACTTCGGTACACGCTTTCACAACTATCTGTACGAAGCGCTGGATCTCAATTATCTCTACAAAGCTTTCTCGCCGACCGATCTTACGCAGGCCATTAGCGGCGTGCGCGGGCTGGGGATACGTGGGTGCGCGATCTCTATGCCATTTAAGGAAGCCTGCATTCCGCTGGTGGATGAACTGGATGCTTCCGCTAAGGCGTACAACACCGATTACATTGCAATAGCTCGCTTGCTGGCGAATTACAAGGTCTCTCCCGACCAGGTGTTTGCTTTGCGTGGCAGCGGTGGTATGGCAAAGGCGGTGGCCTGCGCGCTGAAGGATGCGGGGTTTACCCGTGGTTATATTGTCGCGATTGATGAAGCGTCAGGTAAACAACTGGCCGAACTCTATGGCTATGAATGGCGCCCGGATACCGACGGTATTGAAGCCGATTTGTTAATTAACGCCACGCCTATCGGAATGGCTGGCGGTAATGATGCCGACAAACTCTCTTATTCCGAACAAGAAGTGGATAAGGCGAGCGTTATCTTTGATGTGGTGGCGCTACCGCCCGTCACGCCGCTAATCCGCTACGCCCGTGAACGCGGTAAAACCGTGATTATCGGTTCCGAAGTGTTTGCTATTCAGGCCGTGGAGCAATTTGTCCTTTATACCGGGATTCGCCCGGATGACGCACTGTTCCAGAAAGCCGCGGCCTGGTCACGTCTGTAACATTTTTTCCCGCTTTTTCTTTAAATTAAAAGAACAGGGTATCCTACTATGACTAAAAAAATTGTTGCTGTGACGGCCTGTCCGACGGGCGTCGCCCATGCCTTTATGGCTGCCGAAGCGCTGGAAATTGAAGCCCGCAAGCGTGGTGACTGGATCAAGGTTGAAACCCGCGGTTCCGTCGGGGCGAAGAACACGCTGACCGCGGAAGAGATAGCGCAAGCGGATGTGGTGATTATCGCGGCGGATATTGAGCTGGATCTGTCAGGCTTTGTTGGCAAAAGACTCTATCGCACCAGTACCGGCGCGGCGCTAAAAAAGAGTGCGCAGGAAATGGATAATGCTTTCAATAGCGCCGAGGTCTATCAGGGGAGTGCCGGGCGCTCTTCTTCAGCTGGTAAAACAGAGCTACCCGGCGTTTATAAGCATTTAATGACCGGCGTATCCCATATGCTTCCTTTGGTGGTGGCGGGAGGGTTATGTATCGCGCTCTCTTTTGTCTTCGGTATCCAGGCCTTCAATGAGCCGGGCACGCTGGCGGCTGCGTTATTTCAAATCGGTGGTAAGGCGGCCTTTGCGCTGATGGTGCCGGTACTGGCTGGGTTTATTGCCTTCTCAATTGCCGATCGTCCGGGTCTGGCCCCGGGGCTTATTGGCGGGATGTTGGCCAGCCTGTGCGGTGCTGGTTTCCTGGGAGGGATTGTGGCCGGTTTTCTGGCCGGTTACAGCGTACGGTTTCTGGCGCAAAATATTAAGCTGCCAGCGTCAATGGAAGCGCTTAAGCCGGTACTGGTTCTGCCGCTACTGTCTACGCTGATTACCGGCCTAATCATGATTTACGTGGTGGGTGGCCCCGTTTCTGCGGTGATGGAAGGGCTGACGACGTTCCTGGGGAATATGACCTCTACGAATGCTATCTTGCTGGGAATGTTGCTGGGCGCAATGCAAGGTTTTGACCTTGGTGGGCCGGTGAATAAAGCTGCGTATACCTTCGGCGTCGGTTTACTGGCTTCTCATTCCTATATGCCGATGGCGGCCATTATGGCGGCAGGGATGGTACCGGCATTAGGGATGGGCGTCGCAACCTGGGCGGCCAGAGCGAAATTCACTGCCTCTGAGCATGAAGCGGGTAACGCATCCTTTATCCTGGGGCTGTGCTTTATCTCTGAAGGGGCGATTCCCTTCGCTGCGCGTGACCCGATGCGCGTCATCCCTTCCACGATGGTCGGTGGCGCAATCGCCGGGGGACTGTCCATGTATTTCGGTTGTACACTGATGGCGCCACACGGTGGTCTCTTTGTCCTGGCGATCCCGCATGCGGTAGAACATGTGATGCAGTACCTGCTCTCGATTGCCCTGGGCACGATTGTCTGCGGCCTGATGTACGCGCTGTTGAAACCGTCTGCGGTTGCGCAAACAGTTTAATTCATCTCCCCCTGCAGGCTGGTCTGGTGTCTCCCCGGGCCAGCTTTTTTATTTCCATTGTCATCAAACCGTCATAATCAAGACATATAACTGTCATCAATTTGTCCTATTTTGCTCATCGTAGCAACTCAAACAACGATTTACCGAAACCGTGCAGGAGACATTATGAAAGTTATGCGTACCACTGTCGCAACTGTTGTCGCCGCGACTTTATCGATGAGCGCGTTCTCTGCCTTTGCAGCAGCAAGCCTGACAGGTGCCGGTGCAACGTTTCCTGCGCCGGTGTATGCCAAATGGGCGGATACCTACCAGAAAGAAACCGGTAACAAAGTCAATTACCAGGGGATAGGCTCTTCCGGCGGCGTGAAACAAATTACCGCGAATACCGTTGATTTTGGCGCTTCCGATGCGCCGCTGTCTGACGAAAAACTGAATCAGGAAGGCCTGTTCCAGTTTCCGACGGTGATCGGCGGCGTGGTGCTGGCGGTGAATATTCCAGGCCTCAAATCCGGCGAACTGGTGCTGGATGGTAAAACGCTGGGTGACATCTACCTCGGTAAAATCAAGAAGTGGGATGATGAAGCCATCACCAAACTGAACCCAGGCGTGAAGCTGCCCTCACAGAATATCGCTGTGGTGCGTCGCGCTGACGGTTCCGGTACCTCCTTCGTGTTCACCAGTTACCTGGCGAAAGTCAACGACGAGTGGAAATCGAAAGTGGGCGCGGGTTCTACCGTGAACTGGCCAACCGGTCTGGGCGGTAAAGGTAACGACGGCATCGCGGCATTTGTACAGCGTCTGCCAGGCGCTATCGGCTACGTTGAATACGCTTACGCTAAACAGAACAACCTGGCCTACACCAAACTGGTTTCTGCCGACGGCAAACCGGTAAGCCCGACGGAAGAGAGCTTCTCTAATGCGGCGAAAGGCGCAGACTGGAGCAAAACCTTCGCGCAGGATCTGACCAACCAGAAAGGTGACGATGTGTGGCCAATCACCTCCACCACCTTTATCCTGGTCCACAAAGCGCAAAAGAAACCTGAGCAGGGTGCTGAAGTGTTGAAGTTCTTCGACTGGGCCTACAAAAATGGCGCTAAACAGGCGAATGATCTGGACTACGCCAGCCTGCCGGATAACGTTGTTGATCAGGTTCGTACCGCCTGGAAGACCAGTATAAAAGACAGCAACGGTAAGGCGCTGTATTAATTAACGAATTGGCGGATGGCGCTACGATTATCCGCCCTACGGTTTCGACCGCAGGCCCACGTTGTAGGCCGGATAATCGTAGCGCCATCCGGCAGGGGCAACGTCGTAAAATGCGTTTAATGGAAAGAGTAATTTATGGCTGCAACCAAGCCTGCTTTTAACCCGCCGGGTAAAAAAGGCGACATGATTTTCAGCGCGCTGGTAAAACTGGCTGCGCTGATTGTGCTATTGATGTTGGGCGGTATTATCGTCTCATTGATCATCTCCTCCTGGCCAAGTATTCAGAAATTTGGTTTCTCATTTCTTTGGACTAAGGAGTGGGACGCGCCAAACGATATCTACGGCGCACTGGTGCCCATTTACGGCACGCTGGTAACCTCCTTTATCGCACTGCTGATCGCCGTTCCGGTTAGTTTCGGCATTGCCCTGTTTTTAACCGAGCTGGCGCCAGGCTGGCTGAAGCGTCCGCTCGGCATCGCCATTGAACTGCTGGCGGCAATTCCCAGTATCGTGTACGGCATGTGGGGGCTGTTTATCTTCGCGCCGCTGTTTGCGACGTACTTCCAGGAGCCGGTCGGCAATATTCTTTCCAACATTCCGTTTGTCGGCGCGCTGTTCTCCGGCCCGGCCTTTGGTATCGGTATTCTGGCGGCGGGCGTCATCCTCGCCATCATGATCATCCCCTACATTGCGGCGGTTATGCGCGACGTCTTCGAGCAAACGCCGGTAATGATGAAAGAGTCCGCTTACGGTATCGGCTGTACTACCTGGGAAGTTATCTGGCGCATCGTGCTACCGTTCACCAAAAATGGCGTGATCGGCGGCATTATGCTGGGGCTGGGCCGTGCTCTGGGTGAAACGATGGCGGTCACTTTTATCATCGGCAACACCTACCAGCTCGACAGCGCGTCGCTGTATATGCCGGGCAACAGCATCACTTCCGCGCTGGCCAACGAATTCGCTGAGGCGGAATCGGGTCTGCACGTGGCAGCGTTGATGGAGCTGGGGCTGATCCTGTTTGTGATCACCTTTATCGTCCTGGCGGCGTCTAAGTTCATGATTATGCGTCTGGCGAAGAACGAGGGAGCACGTTAATGGCTACGCTTGATATGCAGAACACCGCGCAGCTCGCGGAATTCCGTCGCAAGATGCAGGCGCGTCGCCGCATGAAGAACCGTATCGCACTAACGCTCTCAATGGCGACGATGGCATTTGGCCTGTTCTGGCTGATCTGGATTTTGATGTCCACCATCACGCGCGGCATTGATGGTATGTCGCTGGCGCTGTTTACCGAAATGACGCCGCCGCCGAACACGGCGGGCGGCGGGCTGGCGAACGCCCTGGCGGGGAGTGGATTATTGATTCTCTGGGCTACCGTATTGGGTACGCCGCTGGGGATTATGGCGGGTATTTACCTGGCCGAGTATGGCCGTAAATCCTGGCTGGCGGAAATCATTCGCTTTATTAACGACATTCTGCTTTCCGCGCCGTCAATTGTTGTGGGGCTGTTTGTTTACACCATCGTGGTGGCGCAGATGCAGCACTTCTCCGGCTGGGCAGGGGTGATTGCGCTGGCGCTGTTGCAGGTGCCGATCGTTATCCGTACCACTGAAAACATGCTCAAGCTGGTACCGGATAGCCTGCGTGAAGCCGCTTATGCGCTGGGTACGCCGAAGTGGAAGATGATCTCCGCGATTACGCTGAAAGCCTCTATCTCCGGGATTATGACCGGTATTCTGCTGGCTATTGCGCGTATCGCCGGGGAAACGGCGCCATTGTTGTTTACCGCGCTCTCGAACCAGTTCTGGAGCACCGACATGATGCAGCCGATCGCCAACCTGCCGGTGACCATTTTTAAATTCGCGATGAGCCCGTTTGCCGAATGGCAACAATTAGCCTGGGCGGGCGTGCTGATTATTACCCTGTGCGTACTGCTGCTGAATATTCTGGCGCGTGTTGTTTTCGCGAAGAAAAAACACGGTTAAAGACATTGTAGGCCTGATAAGCGTAGCGCCATCAGGCATTATTTTACGGCGTGGCGGATGCGGCGCTGGATGAGGAAAAGAGTGAAATGAGTATGGTTGAAACTGCCCCGAGTAAGATTCAGGTTCGTGATTTGAACTTCTACTACGGCAAATTCCATGCCCTGAAGAACATTAATCTGGATATCGCGAAGAATCAGGTAACGGCATTTATCGGGCCATCCGGCTGCGGTAAATCAACGCTACTGCGTACCTTCAATAAAATGTACTCGCTTTATCCGGAGCAGCGCGCGGAAGGTGAAATTCTGCTGGATGGCGACAATATTCTCACCAACACCCAGGATATCGCGCTGCTGCGCGCAAAAGTGGGGATGGTATTCCAGAAGCCGACGCCGTTCCCGATGTCCATCTATGACAATATCGCCTTTGGCGTGCGTCTGTTTGAGAAGCTGTCTCGTGCCGATATGGACGAGCGCGTGCAGTGGGCGTTGACCAAAGCCGCATTATGGAACGAAACCAAAGATAAATTGCACCAGAGCGGGTACTCTCTCTCCGGTGGTCAGCAGCAGCGTCTGTGCATTGCGCGCGGTATCGCCATTCGCCCGGAAGTGTTGCTGCTGGATGAGCCATGTTCAGCTCTGGACCCGATCTCCACCGGGCGTATCGAAGAGCTGATCACCGAGCTGAAACAGGATTACACCGTGGTGATCGTGACCCATAACATGCAGCAGGCGGCACGTTGTTCCGATCATACGGCGTTTATGTACCTGGGCGAGTTGATTGAGTTCAGCAACACGGACGATCTGTTCACCAAGCCCGCGAAGAAACAAACAGAAGATTATATCACCGGTCGTTACGGTTAATTCAGGAGTGCGTAATGGACAGTCTGAACCTTAATAAACATATTTCCGGCCAGTTCAACGCCGAACTGGAAAGCATCCGCACTCAGGTAATGACCATGGGCGGCATGGTGGAGCAGCAGCTTTCTGACGCTATTACCGCCATGCACAACCAGGACAGCGAGCTGGCGAAGCGCGTGGTAGAAGGCGACCATCAGGTTAATATGATGGAAGTCGCCATCGATGAAGCCTGCGTGCGTATTATCGCCAAGCGCCAGCCGACGGCGAGTGACCTGCGTCTGGTGATGGCGATTATCAAAACCATCGCCGAACTGGAGCGCATTGGCGACGTGGCGGATAAAATCTGCCGTACCGCGCTGGAGAAATTCTCCCAGCAGCACCAGCCGCTGTTGGTGAGTCTGGAGTCGCTGGGCCGCCACACCGTGCAGATGCTACACGACGTGCTGGATGCGTTCGCGCGCATGGATCTCGACGAAGCGGTGCGTATCTACCGTGAAGACAAGAAAGTTGACCAGGAGTACGAAGGTATCGTGCGTCAGCTGATGACCTACATGATGGAAGACTCGCGCACCATTCCCAGCGTGCTGACCGCGTTATTCTGCGCTCGTTCTATCGAGCGTATCGGTGACCGTTGCCAGAATATCTGCGAATACATCTTCTACTTCGTGAAGGGGCAGGATTTCCGTCACGTCGGCGGCGATGAGCTGGATAAGCTGCTGGCGGGGAAAGATCCGAAAGAGTAAATCTCATTCTTTTGCCCGGTGGCGCTGCGCTTACCGGGCCTACAGGTACAGATGCTGTAGGCCGGATGAGCGTTAGCGCCATCCGGCATTTCAGTTAACGCGTAATCTTCCACCCGCGCGCTTTCCACAATCCCGGCAACTGCGCCAAATCGGTAAATGTCGTCACGTTAGGGTGATCGATCGGCTTGTTATGCGGATCGGCGCAGAAATAAAATACTTCCATTCCCGCCGCAATTCCTGACTGCGCGCCTGCGCTGGAATCATCCACCAGAATACACTTCTCAACATTGACCTTCATGGCGTTCGCCGCATGGAGCATCAGCGCCGGATCGGGCTTCCAGCGTTGAATATCGTAACCGCTAAACAGCAAATCGGGAAAATGATGCAACATGCCCAGTTTACCCAGCGAATGCTGCATCTTACTGACCGGCCCGTTGGATACCACGCACATGGGCGTCTTAATGCTCTCCAGCAGGGTATTTGTGCCCGCGATCGCTTCCAGTTCGGTATCGAACAGGCGCGCCACTTCCGCGCGATACACCGGCTCCAGCTCCGCCTTTGCCAGCGCAACGCCATGCTCTTTACTGATGGTATCGATAATTTCGTAGAGCTTTACGCCTTTAAAGCGTCTGAATACTTCCGTGAGCTCAAGCGTAATGCCGAACTGCCGGAACATAGTGACATAGGCGCGCGAGCAAATTACTTCACTGTCGACCAGCGTGCCGTCACAGTCAAAAAACACCGCTTCGATTTGGGACATGTCATTTCCATTTTAACAAGTTTAACGTTTACGTAATGCTGAATGAGGGGACGCAATCGTTGCCGTACTAACAAATTGAGTGAAAAAAATTACCACACAACTGCGCCAGGTGTCGCATTTTGGTATAGGATAACGGCGAATTTTCCCTCCTTTCTCCGGAAATTGATAATGAGTCAACAACACACCACCCAGGCTTCTGGTCAGGGTATGCTGGAACGCGTGTTTAAACTGCGCGAACATGGCACGACGGCACGAACCGAAGTGATCGCCGGTTTTACCACTTTCCTGACGATGGTTTATATCGTTTTTGTTAACCCGCAAATTCTGGGCGTAGCTGGCATGGACACCAGCGCCGTCTTTGTGACCACCTGTCTGATTGCGGCCTTTGGCAGTATTCTGATGGGCCTGTTCGCTAACCTGCCGGTGGCGCTGGCGCCCGCGATGGGGCTGAATGCGTTCTTTGCCTTCGTGGTTGTGCAGGCAATGGGACTGCCGTGGCAGGTAGGCATGGGCGCCATTTTCTGGGGCGCTGTTGGTCTTTTATTGCTGACTATCTTCCGCGTGCGTTACTGGATGATTGCCAACATTCCGGTCAGCCTGCGCGTGGGCATCACCAGCGGCATCGGCCTGTTTATCGGCATGATGGGGCTGAAAAACGCCGGCGTGATCGTCGCTAACCCGGAAACGCTGGTCAGCATCGGCAACCTGACTTCGCACAGCGTGCTGCTGGGGGTTCTCGGATTCTTTATTATTGCGATTCTCGCTTCGCGCAACATTCATGCGGCGGTGCTGGTGTCCATCATCGTCACGACGCTGCTTGGCTGGATAATGGGCGATGTGCACTACAACGGCATTGTCTCCGCGCCGCCAAGCGTCACCAGCGTGGTAGGGCATGTCGATTTGGCAGGCTCGTTCAATCTTGGCCTGGCGGGGGTTATTTTCTCCTTCATGCTGGTAAACCTGTTTGACTCCTCCGGTACGCTGATTGGCGTGACCGATAAAGCCGGCCTGGCGGATGAGAAAGGCAAATTCCCGCGCATGAAGCAGGCGCTGTTTGTTGATAGTATCTCTTCCGTCACTGGCGCATTTGTCGGAACCTCTTCTGTGACCGCTTATATTGAATCGTCTTCCGGCGTTTCGGTGGGCGGTCGCACCGGTTTGACGGCGGTGGTAGTCGGTATTTTGTTCCTGCTGGTTATCTTCCTGTCGCCGCTGGCGGGCATGGTGCCGCCTTACGCGGCGGCGGGCGCGTTGATTTACGTCGGCGTGCTGATGACCTCCAGCCTGGCGCGGGTAAACTGGCAGGATTTAACCGAATCGGTCCCGGCGTTTATTACGGCGGTAATGATGCCGTTTAGCTTCTCGATCACCGAAGGTATCGCGCTGGGCTTTATCTCTTACTGCGTGATGAAAATCGGTACCGGTCGCCTGCGCGACCTTAGCCCGTGCGTAGTGATTGTCGCGCTGTTATTCGTGCTGAAGATTGTGTTTATTGACGCACACTGATGAAATGAACCCTCGCCCCATCGGGGGGAGGGTGTTTAACTAACTTACGCTTTAACGCGCTGAATATACTCGCCAAATGCGGTCAACTGACCGGTCAAATGATCTAACGTTCCCTGATCCACCACTTCTCCAGTCTGCGGGTCGACTTTATTCTGAATCACGCCGCCCATAAATTCCGGTTTATTCATCACCATCGCATCAAGGAACACCAGAATCTGGCGCAGATGATACTGGCAGCGCGCGCCGCCAATCGCTCCCATTGAGCTGGTCTGGATAAGAACGGGCTTACCCGCCAGCGGCTGCTCAGGCAGACGGGATAGCCAGTCGATGGCATTTTTCAGGCCGCCGGGAACGGAATAGTTATATTCCGGCGTCACAATGACGACGCCGTCGGCGTTGCGAATCTGCTCCGCCAGCGCCTCTACGCTGGCTGGAAATCCCTCTTCCTGCTGGATATCGGCGTCATACAGCGGAATATCCCCGATTGAAGGCAGCGGCGATACCGTCATTCCTGCCGGCGCGACTTTAGGCAGCGTACGCGCCACCATCCCGTTAAAGGAACCTTTGCGTAAACTTCCCAGCAATGTAACCACATTCAGCATTTCAGACATACGTGCCCCTTTTTTCATTATGAACGATTAAGCGTATACGATTTGGCGGCGGGGAGTTGGGCGAATCGCATCAGACGGCCGGTTGGCTCATTGGCGCGCGTCTGGATATCGGGCAGGCTTTTCCAGCCCAGTTTGCCATCGAACTCCCACACTTTTAATTTTTCTATCGCTGGCGTAACGGTTACGGACCATACCAGCACATCTTCCGCATCGCACACGGCTTCAAGCTGCGTGACATGCGCGCACTTCAGGCGTCCGGCAACGGGTAAAAGTTGCAGCTCCCGCGGATCGTCATTCATGACATCGCCGGTGAGTTTTAACACGCTCTGGCGCAATGTAATGAGTTGCGCTCGCGCTTCGTTGGGATCGTTTTGATTGGCTACCCATAAGTTTTCATTACGGGAGAAAGGGTGGCGTTCGAGCGAATGCGGATGGTGAAAGCCGCGGGAGGTGCGCTGTAATTCCATATCCAGCCCGCACTCTCCTTCGGTGGTCAACGCCACGCCAACCATATTTCCGGCGTAGGAGATAGAAAAACCTGGCAGATTTTTGTCACGAAACGCGGGTTTACCTTTCGCCTGAATAATGATTTCCGGCAGCTCGCTAATTCCGTACAGCATAAACATCAGTTCGGCAAGAAGGCCTCTGGAGGCGAGAAAACGCGTTCGTCGGTGAGCAGGCAGGTTTCTGGCTTCAATATGGCAAGACGAAGAGAGACGAATTGAAACCAACTGTCCCTCCGTAAGTATCCCTCTGGCAAAGTGAGTCGCCATTTTTCGCTCCGTGATTAATGGGCCGTGATAATGACGAGAGTAACATTAACGTAAATTATGGACAGGTTTTACGCGCTAAAAATTCAATTTCAGAAGGTTCTTTAATCAGACGGTGACATTTCTGGTAAGAGTAAGGTTAATTTATCAACGCAGGTGGTCAGATAAGGCGACGGCAGAGCGTGTTGATAGCCTGTCGTAGCCACACAATCTTGGGATTATGACTATTACGTTTGTGCCATAATAGGGTAAACGGCACCATCAGCTTTTCCCGCTGTTGCGCATCAAAAGGCAGGGGGCGCGCCACTAACGGTAGCTGGTGGAGCTGATTGTAGTGCTGGCAATAGCGCGGCGCGGTTGCTATCAGGGTGTGACCCGGCTGGGCGGCCATAAAGAGCGACTGCTCGAACCCCGGCAGGCTTAACGCGATATGGCGTTTGCGTCCCATTTCTTGTAGGACATCATCCAGCGCCCAGGTATCGCTTTGCTCCCAGCAAATACTGATATGCGGGTAGCGCAGAAAAGTGTCCAGATCCCACGCTTCGCGCAGTGCCGGATGATCTTCCTGCAGCCAGACCCACGGTAAATCGCTAAACAGTACCTCAAAGTCAATCGCGAGCGGCAACAGACTGATCAACTCTCGCGAGCGGGGATGGCTTTCGCGTCCGGTAAATCCGATATCGACTTTCCCGCGCGTAATCGCCTCCAGCGAGTCATAATCCCAGTTGCGAACCTTAATGGTAGCCTGCGGATAGCGCTGATAAATCTGCTGCGACAGTGAATTAAACATAATCATCATCAGCGGCGACTCTGCCGCCAACTCAAATTTTAAACCGCGCGGCGTTTGATGATGTGGCTTATCAAGCAGTTGATTCCCCATCTGCATCCAGTCCGCCAGACTTTGCTCCATACTGACCATCAGCGGCGTCGGCGCCAGGCCCAGCGGCGTATTGACGAACAGCGGATCGTCAAACCATGCCCGGAGTTTCGCCAGCGATTTGCTGACCGCAGAGGGCGTTACGTTCATCCGTTTTGCAGCTTTAGTGACGCTGCGCTCCTGCATGAGTAACTGTAGGCATAACAGCAGATTAAGATCGAGACTGGTAAGGGATTTCTTCATGCTCGGCTACGGACCTGTTGGGCGCGACGGAGAAGATCAGCAGAATACTCACTATGCTACAACCAATCAGAATCCCGATCAGCATATTCATCGCGCTGATACCGAGTATTGCCGCCAGCCAAATCCACAGTGATGAACCGCAAACCTGAGCGATACCCAGCGTGGAACTGGCCACTCCGGCGCGCAGCGAAAACGGCCCCAGCGCCTGGCTCATCGCGACGCCAAAACCAACCGAGAATCCGGCGCAGATAAGCGTCAGGCCAAAGAGCGTGACGGTATTGGTATGAGCAAGGCTTAACGTCACGCCAGCCGTCAAAAACAGCCCCTGTGAGACGAGCATTAAGGTTCGCGGCTTAAATAACCCAAGCGCAAAAGGGGTAGAAAAAGAGACGACCATGCTGACGCCTGCGGTGAGCGCCATGGTAATGGCATAGTCGCCACGGCTAAATCCCATCACCTCCATCAGCAGCACTGGAGAGGCATTGACGAAGGTCAGGATCACCGACACGCTAAGGGTGGTGATCGCTAGTCGACTAACGAAAAAACGGTTAACCAGCGACTCGGCGGCGGACGACGATGGTGATAAATCGCGTGGAGCCAGCCTTGCCGGGCGCGTCTCGCGCAGGATAAACAGTGATAACAGGCCCACCATAATGCCCATCGTGGACATCGTATAGAACAGACTTTGCCAGGGGAAACGAAGCATAATCAAATGCCCCATCACCGGGGCGAGTACCGGCACAATACAGGTAATCCCATTCAATAATGACAGCACTTTCGCCCGGCGATGCTCGTCGAGCGTGTCGCGCAGAATGGCGAACGCCACCACATAGCAGCCGCCTGCTCCTACCCCCTGAAGAAAACGCCCACTCAGAAATAGCGAGCCTTCCGACGCCCGTGAACAAAGCAGTGAGGCCATCATAAAGACGATCGCGCCGACGATCGCGACCGGCTTGCGGCCTGACTGGTCGGCTATCTTCCCGGCAAACAGCATGGCCGTCGCCATTCCGGCCAGGTAAACGGAGAAGGCGATATGCAACTGCGCCTCGCTGGCGTTCAGATCGGCGGCTATACGCGGTAAACCGACCAGATACATATCAATACCAGCAGGATAGAGTAAAACCAGGGCAAAACTACACAGTAGAAAACGTTTCATAGCGGCCTCACGAAAAGTGTGGCGCTAAGAATACGGGGCGACGTTGCGCGAGACGAGTTGTCATTTGGACAACAGTGATTTCCGCATGGGAAATCATTGCTGCCGGATGGCGGCGTAAACGCCTTATCCGGCTTACGGGTTTTGTAGGCCCGGTAAGCATCGCGCCACCGGGCAACACAACGTTATTTACCGATACAGAAGCTGGAGAAAATCCGTCCCAGCAGGTCGTCGGAGGTAAACTCGCCGGTAATCTCGCTTAAGCTTTGCTGCGCCAGGCGCAACTCTTCCGCCAGCAGTTCCCCCGCCCATGCGCCTAATAGCTGCGCTTTGCCCTGTTCAAGATGGTTAGCGGCTTCCGCCAGCGCCTGCAGGTGACGGCGGCGGGCCAGGAAGCCGCCTTCCATATTGGTATCAAACCCCATGCTCTGCTTGAGGTGGTTACGCAACACGTCGACGCCTTCGCCGGTACGCGCCGAGAGGCGAACCAGTGAGTGACCGTTTACTTCACTAATACCCAGCGTTTCGCCGGTGATATCCGCCTTGTTACGTACCACGGTAATCGGTAGATTTTTGGGCAGACGGGCGATAAAGTCCGGCCAGATGTCGGCAGGGTCAACGGCGTCCGTCGTGGTGCCATCCACCATAAACAGCACTCGATCGGCCTGTTCAATCTCCTGCCAGGCGCGTTCGATGCCGATACGCTCAACTTCGTCGTTGGCGTCGCGCAGTCCGGCGGTATCGATGATATGCAGCGGCATCCCGTCGATGTGGATGTGCTCGCGCAACACGTCGCGCGTGGTACCGGCGATATCGGTGACAATGGCCGCTTCACGGCCTGCCAGCGCATTCAGCAGGCTGGATTTCCCGGCATTCGGGCGTCCGGCAATCACTACCTTCATCCCTTCGCGCAGCAGGCTGCCCTGGCGCGCTTCGGTGCGCACGGCGTCAAGATCGGCGATGACGCCATTGAGCTGCGCTTCGATTTTGCCGTCAGAGAGAAAGTCGATCTCCTCATCCGGAAAATCAATAGCCGCTTCGACGTAGATTCGCAGGTGAGTAAGTGCTTCCACAAGGTGGTTAACGCGGGCGGAAAATGCCCCCTGTAACGAGTTTAGCGCCGAACGCGCCGCCTGTTCGGAACTGGCATCGATCAGGTCGGCAATGGCTTCCGCCTGGGCTAAATCGAGCTTATCGTTGAGGAACGCTCGCTCGGAGAACTCGCCCGGTCGGGCAATTCGCACGCCTGGAAGCGTCAGGATACGTTTTAACAGCAGGTCCAGAATCACCGGACCGCCGTGCCCTTGTAGCTCCAGCACATCTTCACCGGTGAAGGAGTTCGGGCCGGGGAACCACAGCGCAATACCCTGATCCAGCGCGCTGCCGTCAACATCTTTAAACGGCAGGTAGTCGGCATAGCGCGGCTTCGGCAGCTTGCCCAGCACCTCTTGCGCAACGTCGCGCGCCTTCAGACCGGAAATACGCAGGATACCCACGCCACCGCGTCCCGGTGGGGTTGCCTGGGCGACGATAGTGTCGTTATGGCTCATGGTTAGTCTCAACTTTGTTGCAATAAAAAAAGGCGGTCATATGACCGCCTTTTGATTGTAGGCCTGATAAGCGTTAGCGCCATCAGGCTGACCGGCGCGCCTTGCCGGATGGCGGCTTCGCCTTATCCGGCCTACACCGAATCAGGATTTTTTCTTCTCGCGGCTATGCAGGCCACGCTTCTCCAGACCACGGTAAATCAGCTGCTGCTGAATGATGGTGACCAGGTTGCTGACGATATAGTACAGCACCAGACCTGACGGGAACCACAGGAAGAACACTGTAAAGATGACCGGCATAAAGGTCATGATCTTCTGCTGCATCGGGTCGGTCACGGTGGTCGGCGACATCTTCTGAATGAAGAACATCGTTACGCCCATCAGGATCGGCAGAATGTAGTACGGGTCCTGTGCAGACAGGTCATGAATCCACAGCGCGAACGGCGCATGACGCAGTTCAATGGAACCCATCAGCATGTAGTACAACGCCAGGAAGATAGGCATCTGGATGATCAGCGGGAAGCAGCCGCCCAGCGGGTTAACCTTCTCCGCTTTGTACAGGGCCATCATCTCCTGGCTTTGGCGCTGTTTATCATCGCCAAGACGTTCGCGCATCGCCTGAATTTTCGGCTGCAGCATACGCATCTTCGCCATTGACGTGTACTGCGCTTTGGTCAGCGGGTACATGATACCGCGAACGATAAAGGTAATGATGATAATGGAGAAGCCCCAGTTGCCCACAAAGCTGTGGATCCACTTCAGCAACTTGAACAGCGGCTGAGAGATGAACCACAACCAGCCGTAGTCCACGGTCAAATCCAGGTGCGGTGCAACAGCCGCCATTTTATCCTGAATTTCCGGGCCGACCCACAGGGTGCTGGTCATCGCGCCAGTCTGGCCTGGCTGTACCAGTACCGGCTGCGCTTTATAGCCGATAGCGACAATGCCGTTACCCAGATTGGCGGTGTAGAAATTGTTGGTGCCGTCGTTACGCGGAATCCATGCGGTAGCGAAATACTGCTGCAACATTGCCACCCAACCGCCTTTGGAGCTGACGTTGAGGTTTTCGTTATCGGCAATGGTGTCGAATTTGTATTTCTCATACTTCTCATCCGGCGTGGAGTACGCTGCGCCGCGGAACGTATGCAACGCAAAGTTGCTACTGCCGGTGTCGCGATGAGGAGGCAGGTTGACGGATTGTTTTAACTGACCAAAGGTGGAGACTTCCAGCGGTTTTTCGCCGGTGTTCTGCACGCTATAGTTCACGTTAACCGCATAATCGCCACGCTTAAAGACAAACGTTTTGGTAAACGTGTTGCCTGCGGCGTCAGTATAAGTCATCGGAACCTGCAGTTCGTTCTGACCGTCGGCCAGTACAAACGCATCTTTCTCGACGTTGTACAGCGGACGCGGGCCGTTCGCCGGGTTATCCGGGCCGTCGCGGCCTGTCAGGCCGCTTTGCGCCTGATAGATAAACTGCGGGGTGGTTTCCAGCAGCTGGAACGGTTCGTTGGAACCCAGTTCTTTCGGGTAAGCCGGGAGCAAGGCCTGCTCGACATCACCACCACGGGTGTTGATAGTCAAATCAAGCACATCGGTTTTCACCGTAATCATTTTCCCCTGGCCACTGGCTGGTACGCCCTGGTCGGCGGCGCTACCCGCTGCGGTGGTCGTTGTCTGCATGGTCTGTTGAGTCTGAGGTTGCGGATTTTTATCCTGCTCCCAGGCTTGCCAGATCATGAAAGACACGAACAGCAAAGCGATGACTAAAAGATTGCGTTGCGAATCCATCGTTAGTGTTCTCTGGTATCAAATGGTCCGGGCGGGACGGGATCGTCACCACCAGGGTGTAAAGGGTGGCATTTTAATACGCGTTTCACCGTCAACCAACTGCCTTTTATCACTCCAAACCTGCGCAATGCCTCAATTCCGTAGCTTGAGCACGTTGGCGTGAAACGACAATGCGGCCCAAGCAGCGGACTGATCAGGCGTTGATAGACCCGAATAAGGGCTATCAGGACCCGCGAGCCAGGCGACAGTGGCGGCGCCATAATTTTTCCAACGCTTCCGAGAGAGCACGGTTATCGAGGTCGGCAACCCCTTTTTTCGCCACCACCACGAAATCCATTGCAGGAAGTTCATGCTGGCGCAGACGGAAGCTTTCACGCGTCAGACGTTTAATCCGGTTGCGTTCATGCGCACGTCGAACATTTTTCTTGGCGACGGTAAGACCGATACGGGGATGCCCCAGCGAATTCAGGCGGCCGAGGATGGTGATTTGCGGCGTGCCAGCCCGTTGAGGTTGCTGGAAGACGAATGTGAAATGAGCGGGAGTTAACAAACGTAACTCCCTGGGAAATGCGAGCTTAACCACTCAGGGGTTAGCTTTATTACTTGGAAACGGTCAGACGAGCGCGGCCTTTAGCACGACGACGTGCCAGAACCTGACGACCATTTTTAGTAGCCATACGAGCACGGAAGCCGTGAGAACGGTTGCGCTTCAGTACAGACGGTTGAAAAGTGCGTTTCATGGCGATTTCTACCTAAACTTGAATAAATTCACTGACTTTTGCGTATACCCGAACAAACTTTGAACGACTTACGCCACAGTGTGGGTGATTAAAGAGGCCGGATTGTAATAATTGTACACTCCGGAGTCAATTCTCTTTCCTTACTTTCCCGCGATTTTCCACGCCTTTTTGTGCGGAAAATAAGCAGCGTTGACGCCATATGACGGGCATTGCGCGACGGGTGGAGAATTATACGGACTGCCAGGTAAAGCGCAAGGATCGCCCTGGATCTTTATGCGATCTTTTAGGCGTCTGCTCACCTTTACATATTAATTTTTTCAATATGCGCGCGAAAGCGTACAGGAGTTCCCCTGGATCGATTACACTTATCCTTTCCTGGAAAGCCCTGTGGATAAATCGGGAAGAATCTGTGAGAAACAGAAGATCTCTTGCTCAGTTTAGGCTATGATCCGCGGTCCTGATCGTTTCAAACGATCCTGGTCAGGCATGAACACGAAATCTTTCAGACTGCGTGAAGTCGCGATCGTTTGAAAGATCCGTGAAAACCGCAGACAGCGGTTAGTGCGTCACCCTTCATGCAGGGTCTTATCGACGTGCGCCAACAATCATTAATGTATCAGCCTTTGTCATTTATCGACTTTTGTTCGAGTGGAGTCCGCCGTGTCACTTTCGCTTTGGCAGCAGTGTCTTGCCCGATTGCAGGATGAGTTACCAGCCACAGAATTCAGTATGTGGATACGCCCGTTGCAGGCGGAACTGAGCGATAACACGCTGGCTTTGTATGCGCCAAACCGTTTTGTGCTCGATTGGGTAAGAGATAAGTACCTCAACAATATCAATGGATTACTCAACACATTCTGCGGCGCGGATGCCCCACAACTGCGTTTTGAAGTGGGAACAAAGCCCGTTACGCAAACGCTAAAAACGCCTGTGCATAACGTTGTCGCGCCTACGCAGACAACGACGGCGCAACCGCAGCGCGTAGCGCCCGCGGCCCGTTCGGGCTGGGATAACGTACCAGCGCCGGCGGAGCCGACCTACCGCTCCAACGTCAATGTTAAGCATACATTTGATAACTTCGTCGAAGGTAAATCCAACCAACTGGCGCGCGCGGCGGCACGTCAGGTGGCGGATAATCCTGGCGGCGCCTATAACCCGTTATTCCTCTATGGCGGCACCGGTCTGGGTAAAACTCACCTGCTGCACGCGGTGGGTAACGGCATTATGGCGCGCAAACCCAACGCGAAAGTCGTGTATATGCACTCCGAGCGCTTTGTGCAGGACATGGTAAAAGCCCTGCAAAATAACGCCATCGAAGAGTTTAAACGCTACTACCGCTCCGTTGACGCATTGCTGATCGACGATATTCAATTCTTCGCCAATAAAGAACGATCCCAGGAAGAGTTTTTCCACACCTTTAACGCTCTGCTGGAAGGCAATCAGCAGATCATTTTGACGTCGGATCGCTATCCGAAAGAGATCAACGGCGTTGAGGATCGTCTCAAGTCCCGCTTTGGTTGGGGGCTGACAGTGGCGATCGAACCACCAGAGCTGGAAACCCGCGTGGCGATCCTGATGAAAAAAGCGGACGAAAATGATATTCGTCTGCCAGGCGAAGTAGCGTTCTTTATCGCCAAGCGTCTACGCTCTAACGTACGTGAACTGGAAGGCGCGCTGAACCGGGTGATCGCCAATGCCAACTTTACCGGCCGGGCGATTACTATCGACTTTGTGCGCGAAGCGCTGCGCGATTTACTGGCGTTGCAGGAAAAACTGGTCACCATCGACAATATTCAGAAGACGGTGGCCGAGTATTACAAAATCAAAATTGCGGATCTGCTTTCTAAGCGTCGATCTCGCTCGGTAGCACGTCCGCGCCAGATGGCTATGGCGCTGGCAAAAGAGCTCACCAACCACAGTCTGCCGGAAATCGGCGATGCGTTTGGCGGGCGCGACCACACTACCGTACTTCATGCCTGTCGTAAAATTGAGCAACTGCGTGAAGAAAGCCACGATATCAAAGAAGATTTTTCGAATTTAATCAGAACATTGTCGTCGTGATCCTATGAAATTTACCGTTGAACGTGAACATTTATTAAAACCGCTTCAGCAGGTCAGCGGCCCGCTGGGCGGTCGTCCTACGCTGCCGATTCTCGGTAACCTGCTCCTCCAGGTAGCGGACGGTACGCTTTCTCTGACCGGCACCGATCTTGAAATGGAGATGGTCGCGCGCGTTACGCTTTCTCAGCCGCATGAGCCAGGCGCCACTACCGTGCCGGCGCGGAAATTCTTTGATATCTGCCGCGGCCTGCCGGAGGGCGCGGAGATTGCCGTTCAGTTGGAAGGCGATCGGATGCTGGTGCGTTCTGGCCGTAGCCGCTTCTCGCTGTCTACGCTGCCTGCCGCCGATTTCCCGAATCTTGACGACTGGCAAAGCGAAGTTGAATTTACGCTGCCGCAGGCCACGATGAAGCGCCTGATTGAAGCGACCCAGTTTTCGATGGCCCATCAGGATGTGCGCTACTACTTAAACGGTATGCTGTTTGAAACGGAAGGTAGCGAACTGCGCACTGTTGCGACCGACGGCCACCGTCTGGCGGTGTGCTCAATGCCGCTGGAGGCGTCTTTACCTAGCCACTCGGTGATTGTGCCGCGTAAAGGCGTGATTGAACTGATGCGTATGCTCGACGGTGGCGAAAACCCGCTGCGCGTGCAGATCGGCAGTAATAATATCCGCGCGCACGTCGGCGACTTTATCTTTACCTCGAAGCTGGTGGATGGTCGTTTCCCGGATTACCGTCGCGTATTGCCGAAGAATCCGGATAAACATCTGGAAGCGGGCTGCGATATCCTCAAGCAGGCGTTTGCCCGCGCAGCAATCCTCTCGAATGAGAAATTCCGCGGCGTGCGTCTGTACGTCAGTGAGAATCAGCTCAAAATCACCGCCAATAACCCGGAACAGGAAGAAGCGGAAGAGATTCTGGACGTGAGCTATGGCGGGACGGAGATGGAAATCGGCTTTAACGTCAGTTACGTGCTGGACGTGCTCAATGCGCTGAAGTGCGAAACCGTGCGCATTATGCTGACGGATTCCGTATCCAGCGTACAGATTGAGGATGCGGCGTCACAGTCGGCTGCCTATGTTGTTATGCCAATGCGCTTGTAAAGAATATCGGGCTATCTTACTTGTTATTCTGGCTCCGGGCAGTGCTCGCACAAAATACGAAGTATTTTGGACGTCTTATGGACGGCCCGAAGGGCGAGCGCAGCGAGCAATCCTCACGTACTCCAGTACGCTCCGGTTGCTGTGCGCTGGCCGTAACCAGACTAACTGCGCCGATAACGCCCTGGTTATGAGTTGATATGTCGCTATCCAGACTGCTAATCAAAGACTTCCGCAACATAGAAAATGCGGATCTCGCTTTATCCCCCGGCTTTAATTTCCTGGTTGGCGCCAACGGTAGCGGCAAAACCAGCGTGCTGGAAGCTATTTATACGCTTGGCCACGGTCGGGCGTTTCGCAGTTTGCAGCCTGGCCGCGTGATTCGTCATGAGCAGGAAGCGTTTGTTCTTCACGGGCGCCTGCAGGGCGAAGAGCGTGAGACGTCGATTGGCTTAACCAAAGATAAGCAGGGCGACAGCAAAGTCCGTATCGACGGTACCGACGGTCACAAGATCGCGGAGCTGGCGCATTTAATGCCGATGCAGTTGATTACGCCGGAGGGGTTTACTTTACTCAACGGCGGCCCCAAATACAGAAGAGCGTTCCTTGACTGGGGATGCTTTCACAACGAAGCCGGATTCTTCACCGCTTGGAGCAACCTGAAACGATTGCTGAAACAGCGTAACGCCGCGCTGCGCCAGGTGAGCCGTTATGAGCAATTGCGCCCGTGGGATAAAGAGCTGATTCCGTTGGCGGAACAAATTAGTACCTGGCGGGCGGAGTACAGTAGCGCTATCGCACAGGACATGGCGGATACCTGTCAGCAGTTTTTACCTGAATTTTCCCTGACGTTCTCTTTCCAGCGCGGCTGGGAGAAAGAGACAGACTATGCGGACGTGCTGGAGCGAAGCTTTGAGCGTGACCGTATGTTGACCTACACCGCGCACGGGCCGCATAAAGCGGACTTTCGCATTCGCGCTGACGGCGCGCCGGTGGAAGATACCCTGTCGCGCGGTCAGCTAAAGTTGTTGATGTGCGCCTTACGTCTGGCGCAGGGCGAGTTCCTTACCCGCGAAAGCGGGCGGCGCTGCCTGTACCTGATAGATGATTTTGCCTCTGAACTTGACGATGCGCGTCGCGGACTGCTGGCCAGCCGCTTAAAAGCCACGCAATCGCAGGTCTTTGTCAGCGCAATTAGCGCTGAACACGTTATAGACATGTCGGATGAAAATTCGAAGATGTTTACCGTGGAAAAGGGTAAAATAACGGATTAACCCAAGATTAAATGAGCGAGAAACGTTGATGTCGAATTCTTATGACTCCTCCAGTATCAAAGTCCTGAAAGGGCTGGATGCGGTGCGTAAGCGCCCGGGTATGTATATCGGCGACACGGATGACGGCACCGGTCTGCACCACATGGTATTCGAGGTGGTAGATAACGCTATCGACGAAGCGCTCGCGGGTCACTGTAAAGATATCGTCGTGACTATTCACGCCGATAACTCCGTGTCCGTAACGGATGATGGCCGTGGCATTCCGACCGGGATTCATCCGGAAGAAGGCGTCTCGGCGGCGGAAGTGATCATGACCGTTCTGCACGCGGGCGGTAAATTTGACGATAACTCCTATAAAGTCTCCGGTGGTCTGCACGGGGTGGGCGTCTCGGTAGTCAACGCTCTGTCGCAAAAACTGGAGCTGGTTATCCAGCGAGATGGCAAAATTCACCGTCAGATCTACGAGCACGGCGTGCCGCAGGCACCCCTGGCCGTCACTGGCGATACCGATAAAACCGGCACGATGGTACGTTTCTGGCCGAGCCACGAAACCTTCACTAACGTCACTGAATTTGAATATGAGATCCTGGCGAAACGCCTGCGTGAACTGTCATTCCTGAACTCAGGCGTTTCCATCCGCCTGCGCGACAAGCGCGATGGCAAAGAAGATCATTTCCACTACGAAGGCGGCATCAAGGCGTTTGTTGAATATCTCAACAAGAATAAAACGCCGATCCACCCGAATATCTTCTATTTCTCCACCGAAAAAGACGGTATCGGCGTGGAAGTAGCGCTGCAGTGGAACGATGGTTTCCAGGAAAACATCTACTGCTTTACCAACAACATTCCGCAGCGCGACGGCGGTACTCACCTGGCAGGCTTCCGTGCGGCGATGACCCGCACGCTGAACGCCTACATGGACAAAGAAGGCTACAGCAAAAAAGCCAAAGTCAGCGCCACCGGCGACGATGCCCGTGAAGGTCTGATTGCGGTGGTTTCCGTAAAAGTGCCGGACCCGAAATTCTCCTCACAGACCAAAGATAAGCTGGTCTCTTCCGAGGTGAAATCGGCGGTAGAACAGCAGATGAACGAACTGCTGAGCGAATACCTGCTGGAAAACCCATCTGACGCGAAAATCGTCGTCGGCAAAATTATCGACGCCGCGCGTGCGCGTGAAGCGGCGCGTCGCGCCCGTGAAATGACCCGTCGTAAAGGCGCGCTGGATTTAGCCGGTCTGCCGGGCAAACTGGCGGATTGTCAGGAACGCGACCCGGCGCTGTCCGAACTGTACCTGGTGGAAGGGGACTCCGCGGGCGGCTCTGCGAAGCAGGGGCGTAACCGCAAGAACCAGGCGATTCTGCCGCTGAAAGGTAAAATCCTTAACGTCGAGAAAGCGCGCTTCGACAAGATGCTTTCCTCCCAGGAAGTGGCGACGCTGATCACCGCGCTGGGCTGCGGTATCGGTCGCGACGAGTACAACCCGGACAAGCTGCGCTATCACAGCATCATCATCATGACCGATGCGGACGTCGACGGCTCGCACATCCGTACGCTGCTGTTGACCTTCTTCTATCGTCAGATGCCGGAAATCGTCGAGCGCGGCCACGTTTACATTGCCCAGCCGCCGCTGTACAAAGTGAAGAAAGGCAAGCAGGAACAGTACATCAAAGACGACGAAGCGATGGATCAGTACCAGATTTCCATCGCGCTTGACGGTGCGACTCTGCACGCGAACGCTCATGCGCCAGCGCTATCCGGCGAAGCGTTAGAAAAACTGGTCTCTGAATATAACGCCACGCAGAAAATGATTGGTCGTATGGAGCGTCGCTTCCCGAAAGCGCTGCTCAAAGAGCTGGTGTATCAGCCAACTCTGACCGAAGCCGATCTTTCTGATGAGCAGACTGTAACGCGTTGGGTGAATGCGCTGATTACCGAGCTGAATGAGAAAGAGCAGCACGGCAGTCAGTGGAAGTTCGATGTTCATACTAATACGGAACAGAATCTGTTCGAGCCGATCGTTCGCGTGCGTACGCATGGCGTGGATACCGATTATCCGTTGGATCACGAGTTTGTGACCGGCGCGGAATATCGTCGTATCTGCACGCTGGGCGAGAAGCTGCGCGGTCTGATTGAAGAGGACGCGTTCATCGAACGCGGCGAGCGTCGCCAGCCGGTAACCAGCTTCGAGCAGGCGCTGGAGTGGCTGGTGAAAGAATCACGTCGCGGTCTGGCTATCCAGCGTTATAAAGGTCTGGGTGAAATGAACCCGGATCAGCTGTGGGAAACCACCATGGACCCGGAAAGCCGCCGTATGCTGCGCGTGACCGTCAAAGATGCAATTGCTGCCGACCAGCTGTTCACTACGCTGATGGGTGATGCCGTTGAGCCGCGTCGTGCCTTTATCGAGGAGAACGCCCTGAAAGCGGCGAACATCGATATTTAACCTGCCTTAATCCCCGGCCCGCCGCTGGCTGGCCAGGGCATCATGATGTTCATCCATATATCTGAATAGAAACTCTTTAAAGCGCTGCGTGGCGGGCGTTTGCGCGCGCCACGCATGGAAATAAAGGTTCATATTGCGCCGCAGCGGAGGCGTGAGCGAACAGGTCGCTAATTGATAGCTTTTGGCGTAATGGCGGGAAAAGGTTTCGGCGATCACCACGCCTTCACACTGCGCCGCCAGCGACATGGCGGTCGCCATATGTTCCACCGTCATTTTGGGCTTAATGCGCACGCCAGCGGTCGCGGAGATCATCGGAACGGATTCGTTGCCAACGGCGATCAGCTCTTCGCTCTGAATCTCTTCCCAGCGCACCGTTTTTTTATGCAGCCGATAGTCCGGATGGCAGTACAGGGCGATTTCCGTTGTGAACAGCGTTTGTTTGTCGATTTCCGGTTCCAGCGGCCGCTCCGGGCCGATACCAAAATCGGCTTCTCCCAACATAATGCTTTTTTGTAATTGCGACATGGGCTTATCAATAAGCTGTACGTGGGTATGCGGATGCTGCCGCTTAAAGGCATGGATGATTTGCGGCAGAAAAGCACAGGCGATCAGCGGCGCGCCGACCACCCGCACCAGGGATTTTTTGATCTCTTTCAGGTCGCGGGCATAATTTTCGGCCCGTTGAAACTCTTCAACAACCCGCATGGCGGCGGGTAAAAACTTTTCGCCGTCGGGCGATAGCTTCACCACGCGCGAAGTGCGGTCGAAAAGGGAAACCTCCATCTGGCTTTCCATTTCGTTGATTAAACCGCTAACAGCTCCCTGCGTGATGCACAGATATTTGCTGGCGGCGGTAAAACTACGCAAATCCGCGACGGCCAGAAACGCGCGAAATTGCCGGATAGTTAAATTCATTTGCCACCTGTGTTACCCCTTTACTGAGAGGATTTTATCTCAGGCTGGATAAGGTCGCGTTGATACGACTCGCAAATACAGGGTGTCTGCCTGCGGCGCAGGCAGACAGTTGGCTTATTTTACGGTGATGGTTGGTGATTTTTTCATGGTTTCTTCGGTCAGTTCCTGGCCGATGCCGGGAAGCTCCGAGACTTCGTACATGCCGTTCTTCGGCAGGTAGTTGTATTTACAGGTCTGTGTATTCGGCTCCAGCAGCGCATACCGGTGCAGTTCGTGGATGACGAAGTTAGGGATTGCGGTTTCCATATGCAGCGCCACTGCTGTGGAAATCGGCCCGCCGCAAACGTGGATTTGCACCGTTTTGTCATAAACATGCGCCATATCGCAGATTTTCTTCACTTCGGTGATGCCGCCGCAGGTACAAATATCGGGCTGGATCACGCTCAGGCTGCCGTTTTCCAGGAAAGGACGGTATCCCCAGCGCCAGTAAATGCGTTCGCCAGCCGCCAGTGGAATATTAATTTTATCAGCCACTTGTTTCATTTGTCCGGGGTTTAACGGCATGACCGGTTCCTCGTAGTAGAAGATGCCCAGCTCTTCTATCATGCGGCCAAACTGAATCGCCGAGGTGGTATCCGTAAAGGCATGCATTTCGGCGATGATATCCACGTCCGGGCCGACTGCATCGCGAATGGCGGCCATACGGTCGTAGCCCAGACGCAGGATTTTATCGGTGAGAGGCCCGTTGAGGTTTTGCTGGTTCCAGTTGCCGTGGCGATCCATTGCGACGGTATCCACTTTTATCGCGTCATAGCCTTCGCTGACGGCGGTCAGCGCCGCCTGTGCATACTGCTCCGGCTCGGTCAGCATATCTTTATCGCTGCCGTCCCCCCAACCAAACTGTAACTGACTGGCGTAGGTTCTGATTTTCTCGCGGCTTTTGCCGCCAAGCATTTTATACAGCGGCACGCCCCACGCTTTGCCTTTGATATCCCACAGCGCGATATCGATACCGCTCATTGCTGCGGAAAAGATGCCGCCGCCGCCTTGTCCCCAGAACGTCTTTTTGAGCATCTTTTCCCAGATGGCTTCGTTATTCATCGGGTCCATGCCGATGATAATGGCGGCTAAATCTTTTGCCATGCCGATGCCTGCGGAGGCGCCGACGCCGTAGGCCAACCCGACTTCGCCAAAACCGGAAATGCCCTCGTCGGTATTAATTTTTACCACCACCGGACGCCATTTGCTGGTGGCGGACGCAAAATCATTAGCAACATCAATAATATCAATGCTGGTAATTTTCATCATTTACTCCTTGTGATTAATATTTTTTAATCGTTAAAACGAATGCAGATACCACGGCGATAGCGCTGATGAAAACCAGACATAATAAGCCGCCGGTATAGGTTCCTGTAATAGAGATAAATAAACCGATAAATACTGGTGATAATGATGACAGGCCGTTCGCGACGCCGTTCATTACGCCGCTGGCGGCGGAAATAGATTTCCCGGACACCATCCCTTGTAATAATGTCCACGCAACAGGCGTACCCATCGTGCAAAAAGCGACGGCGAAGGAGAGTAGTACCGCTGACATATATTTGTGTTCGGTTATTGTGCCGAAATAGATACTGATACCGGCGAAAAACATTAACACCATTAATATGGGGGCGCTGCGTCCTATTTTATCGACGAAGACGCCCGCGGCGGCTTTGGAAAATATCGACAAGACAAACGGCAGCGACGCTAGCCAGCCCATTTCTGCCCAGCTAAATCCTCTGGCTGATTTAAGATAGGTTGGCAGCCAGGTAATCATCCCCCAGTACAGGCATTGCAGACACAGGTACCACAGCACCAGCAACCAGTAGCAATAGTTGGTAATCACCGGTTTTACCCGCAACATAAAACTTTCGCTGCTGCTTGCGCTTTCCGTTTCCTGCCCGGCTTTGATATAAGCCAGTTCCTGCTCGCTGATACTTTTATGTTGTTCTGGTTTATCAGCAACATATCGCCAAAGTAGCCAGAGTGGGATTAACCCGAGAGCGGCGCATAAAAAGAAGTTGGAACGCCAGCCGTGGGTGCCTATCCACCAGGTGAAAAAAGGCATCGCAATGGCGGGCGCGACCGACTGGCCGACGATCCACGCTGCGTTTGCCCGGCCACGCTCCTGCTTCGGAAACCAGTTTTTAATAAATACGCTTTGCAGCGGATAATAAAAACCCTCTCCGATACCCAGTAATATGCGGCAAATAATAATTAATGCAAACGATGTCGCAACTCCGCCAATAATTAAGGCGATGGTCCAGATTAGGATACAAAGCATCATCGCTTTTCTCGGACCAAGGTAGTCGCCAAGTGGTGATAATACAACATTAGCGATACCATAAGCGGCAAGAAAAACGGTCATCATCATGCCAATTTGCAATGGCATGCCTTCAATACCCATATAGGCTAAGAAGGGTTCGTTTGCGGCTAATACCGAAACATTAACGCGGTCGAGATAGGCAATGAATATTCCAATAAACAGACAGGCAACGATTAAAAATCTTTTCCTGCCAGGCGGGGCGGTAAGGGCCATCGACATTTGGCGATCTCCTTTAATTAAATTAACATCATTTTTGTTTATTTTTACAATAGGGTGATTCATGACCAGGGTAACAATATCGATGAGATTAGAAAAACGGTATTTTCTGTTTGATTAATGAGGTTATCTAATAAATGTGAGTATTCACTGCACAAAACTCGCCTTCTGTACTGAGCAAAAGAGGAAGGTTTGTCTTATTCTTTAGCCCCGTTTATCCCTGACTCTTTTGCTGTTTTTTGAGCGGAATCGCGTTAGCATGAGTCAGGACTCATTTAATGCGGGGATTTCATGGCTATTAAACTCATTGCTATCGACATGGATGGCACCCTTTTGCTGCCCGATCACACCATTTCTCCGGCGGTTAAAAACGCCATTGCCGCTGCGCGTGAAAAAGGGGTAAACGTGGTGCTGACCACAGGCCGTCCGTATGCGGGTGTGCACAGCTATCTGAAAGAACTTCATATGGAACAACCCGGCGACTACTGCATCACCTACAACGGGGCGCTGGTGCAGAAAGCAGGGGATGGCAGTACGGTAGCGCAAACAGCGCTCAGCTATGATGACTACCGTTATCTGGAAAAACTATCCCGTGAGGTGGGTTCTCACTTCCACGCATTAGATCGAAATACGCTTTATACCGCTAACCGCGATATCAGCTACTACACGGTGCATGAGTCGTATGTGGCGACCATTCCGCTGGTATTTTGTGAAGCGGAGAAGATGGACCCGAACACTCAGTTCCTGAAAGTTATGATGATCGATGAGCCTGCCGTTCTCGACCGAGCGATTGCGCGTATACCGGCAGAGGTGAAGGAAAAGTATACCGTGCTGAAAAGTGCGCCGTACTTCCTTGAAATCCTCGATAAACGGGTTAATAAAGGCACCGGCGTAAAATCACTGGCCGAGGCGCTGGGTATTAAGCCAGAGGAGGTGATGGCGATTGGCGATCAGGAAAACGACATTGCGATGATCGAATACGCCGGTATGGGCGTGGCAATGGACAACGCCATTCCGTCGGTCAAAGAGGTGGCTAACTTTGTGACTAAATCGAACCTTGAAGATGGTGTTGCCTGGGCGATTGAACAACATGTTCTGTCCTGATTCACTCCGGCCCGATCGCCGTCGGGCCGATAGTTCCACTCATGAAGCTAATGTGTTGCAACAAAGACGTTGTAGAAAATAGTTTTTTATTTCAAAAGATTAATTCGCACAGAAATCCCGCCCACCAGGCGACGATTACTATATTCTCCCTCCTCCTTTCGATCCGGCGGCGCTTCTCGCCAGAATAAACGCTTCATCATTATGAAAAAACGCTCCCTTTTGCTGTTGGCGCTGCCCGCTATGGCTTTTTCTACCTGGGCGGCTACCAGCCCCCCGGCGAACCTGTCGCCGGTTTATAGCTATCAGGATGACGTCCCATCTGCTGCCACACCGCCAGTCGCGACAACGCCGGTGGCAAAGCCTGCCAGTACATCAGTGTTGCCTTTTCTGGGTGATGAAGCCCGAAAGCGTGGCTATGAGCTTCCCGAGCCATTTGGCCTCAATATTAACTACATGAATATTGGGCAGAATATTAACGTTGATAGCATCAACTTTAATGGCCTGGCTTTAGGTCCCAACGGGGGAATTCCATTAGATAACGCGTTTAAAATTAACGTCGGTCATACCCGTGAAAAGAGCAAGACCGAAACGGTCAAGCTGGATGCCTGGCTGCTGCCATTTATGAATGTGTACGGCCTGGTGGGCTATACCGATGGTCATTCCGTTTCGCAAATTGGTGTTGGGTTGATGACGAAAAATGGCCACGTTTTTCATCCCGCCGATCTGCAAAACCTCAAGTTTAAACTCGACTTTAAAGGCACTACCTATGGTATCGGCACCACGCTGGTCGGCGGCGTAGGTAACTGGTTTACCGCTGTTGATGCTAACTACACCCAGACACAGTTCGATATTCTTGATGGCAGCATCGACGCCTTTACCGTCTCACCTCGCGTTGGTTACCGTTTTACCACCCCGGGTATAGATAAGATGCATCTGCCGTCGGGCAAGCTAAACGTCTGGGTCGGCAGCATGTATCAGGATGTGCAGCAGGAGTTTAAAGGCAGCCTCGACGACCTGACCATGCCATCAGCGACGCTACAAAGGCTGGTGAGTATGGCTAACTATAACAATAACGGCCGCTTTGACGTCAAACAGCATCTGCAATCACCGTGGAACATGCTGCTGGGCGCTCAGTATGAAATAACCCGCCATTTCAACGTTACCACCGAGTTTGGCTTTGCCGAGCGCAACAGCTTCTTTGTGGCCGGTGAGTATCGCTTTTGAACCGCTGCCATTGCCGACAGTTGCTTTGCGTCGCCGGTGTGCTGTCCGGCGTGGCGCAGGCGGCGCTGCCCAGCCGCAGTCAGGTGGACGGCTGGCTACAACAAATGGGGGATAGCGATACTTACGATGCCGCCAAAGGCGTCAACTGGGGAGTAATGCCCGGGCCATTTTATACCCCTGAACTGGGGCTGGGCATCGGCACCGCCATTGTCGGTATGTATCGCCCCGATCCTGCCGATAAGGTTAGCCAGATATCCACGCTGTCGCTGAGCGGCTATTTTAGCTCCACGGGCGCTTTCGGCGTAAGCCTGCAAAATTACGCCTTTTTCGCGCAAGATCGCTGGCGTTTCTTCCTTACTGGCGCATTGAGCGACACGCCCACTTACTATTGGGGGCAGGGTTTTGCCGCCGGTGATAAAGACAGCCATAAGCAGGCCTATACCGCGCAGGTGCTGGATCTGCAACCCATGCTGTATCGTCGGCTGGTCAACAATATCTATCTTGGCGTTGGCTGGACGCTGGATGTACAGCACGCCGCGCAAATCAATGAGGACGATCCGCCCAGAATTCAACATACAGCGCAGGGCGGTTCTTCACTGAGTAACGGCGGTAGCGTTGAGATTAGTTGGGACGACCGTGATTTTATGCCTAACCCACGCAAAGGACAGTATGCCACCCTTCGCTATACCCACTTCGCGCCAGACATCGGTAGCGATACGCGGTTCGATGAATACCAGTTGCACTACAGTCAATACCACGCCGTTGATGATAAAGACGTGCTGGCCTGGGAAGCTGACGGTGCCTTTACCCAGGGCTACGTGCCATGGAATATGCTGCCGCTGCTGGGCAGTAACCATCGTATGCGCGGCTATTATGAAGGGCGCTATCGCGATAAAAACGCCGTCAGTGGCCAACTGGAATATCGCCATAAGTTGAGCTGGCGGCATGGCGTTGTCGGTTGGGTGGGAGCGGGCACCATGGGATCGTCTTTGCACCATCTGGATGACGGGCGATGGCTGCCTTCTGCGGGCGTGGGCTATCGCTTTGAGTTCAAGCCGCGCGTCAACGTGCGGCTGGATTACGGCGTGGGCAAAGGCAGCAGCGGTTTTTATTTTCAGGTAGGAGAGGCATTTTGAGGACTATCGTTCGGGTTATCTTTCTGGCGCTGCTGTTTCTGGCGGGGAGCGCCCGCGCCGCCTTACCACTGACGCTCTATCTGTCCACGCTCCCAATGCCTGCTGCCAGTGAAGCCTGGCCAACGATGCCGCCACAGCCGCTGCCAAAGGGGTTGCGTCCGTGTTGCGCTTTTGGTTACGACCTGCATGCCGAGCTGCTGGGACTGCCGGTTCCGTTTTATCAGTTAAATAACGTCGTGACGGTAGACTCGCTGGGGCATCATCAGTACAACGACCATCTGTACTCGGGCGTGGCAAACCTGATCGGCCTTAGCGGTGAGAATAACGGTATTGTGTATACCTTGCGTGGCGGATTCATCGACACCGCACATGTGCGGGATACCGCTGATATGACAGTGTATATCTTCAGCCAACTACTACCAAAGCTGGGGCAGGCTTTTACGCTGAATCTGGGCGAGGAGCTGGCCGAACGGCGTCTGGTCTTTACTGCTTTTACCCCTCCGGTCGATGCACGCGAGCGTTACACGCTGGCCGCCTGGCTGTCGGCGCATCTGGCGTTCCAGGTGGCGGAGTGGCACGAAATCGCCCAATGGTACGGTTTCGAGTCCGTTCGCGGATTTTCTGAGGGAGTATCGGCCTTTTCGCCGGAAGATCTCTATTCTAACCTCGCGGGTGCCCGTCTGGCGGCGTCTTTAATTGTCGACGGCCAGACGAAAACGCAAGAGATGTACAACACGGCGATGGAAACTGCGCTGCGGCAAGCGCTGACGCAGCTGGCAGCGCAGCCGGCGCAGATCACCCGTTTTCAGTTTGATATGCTTGATGGTCGTTGGTGGAACAGCCAGCGGCGGGTACCGGAAAAATATCTGGTGCTGCATCGTAATTATCAGATGGGCGATGACCGCCTGCCGACCGCGGTTCCTGGCGAGATAACGTCGCTATTGCCGCTGAGCTTGCCCCATCGCTGGCGCGGTATCCAGCTTAGCACGCTGGCGCAGCTACAATTGTGGCCCAGCGAGGATATGGCGCAGCTACCGCCTCCCGCGCACTATTACAGCGAAAAAGATTTTGCCGCCCTGGCGGAGCAGGCACGGCTACAGGACGAAAAAACACAGAATCATTAAACAGGCGGTAGCCGTAGGCTATTTCCCTCTTATACCCTCGGCGTACTGTTTTATGTCCTGATAACTGGCGATGTGAAACGCGTCGTTTGGCGAGCCGGAAATCATCATGGCGAAGGATGACCGGCTATCCATGCGTCGAGCGCCGTCACTCCCTGCGTCACGATAGTTTTAATATCTATATCGCTAAGCGGTTGCAATTCCAGCTCCCGACAGGCTTCGGTTGCCTGCGTCATCCCCAGGCTGGCGCAGCCGCTTTTTAATTTATGCGCCAGCCGCTTAATGTTAACGTCGTCATTCATGGCGCGCGCCGCCTCGATCTCCTCGACTAAAGGCAGCGCGCTGTCTTTGAATAAGGCGACCCATTGCCGGAGCTTTTCCGGGCCGACAGACGCCATATCGCCGGCAAGCTGATGTTCATTCAACATCACCCGCGCGTTGTGAGATTTGCCCTGTAAATAGTGCGCTATCATGCGGTAAAGCTCCTCGCGGGGAACGGGCTTTTGAATAATCCCGCAGAAAAGACCGGCGGTACGCTGACGAAGATTATCGTCTATCACATGCGCGCTAAAACCAATGCGTTTCATGGCGGGATACAGGCTCATCAACTGCTGCGCCAGGGTTAAGCCGTCATAATCCGGTAAATCAAAATCCACCAGCGCCACATCAAAGGGCTCGCCTTCGGCTAAACAGCGTAGCGCGTCATTCGCGCTTTCAGCTACTGAGACCTTCACCCCTTTACCCGTGAGCATTTCAGCGGTAATACGCTGCGTCAGCATATTATCTTCAATCAGCAACAGGCGTAGTCCGTTAAGATTTACCGGTTCCCTGAACGCACTTTTGCTTGCAGGTTTGGGGTGGCGAACCGGCAGTTGTAAGCGAAAACAACTGCCAACATGAAGCGTACTGGTGACGGTTAGCGTCCCGCCCATCGCCTCTGCCAGGCTGGCGCTGATAGCCAGCCCCAGGCCCGTCCCGCCCCGGCATCCTGTCGCCTGCACAAACGGTTTGAAAATAGCCGTCAGCTTCGCTTCAGGGATACCGCATCCGGTATCTTCAACCTCAATAAACCAGCTCTGATCGTCGCAAAACGTGCGCAGCACTATGCTGCCGCGATCGGTAAATTTCGCCGCATTACTTAAAAGATTAATCACAATTTGACGTATCCGGCGCGGATCGCCTTGTAGCGTGGAAGGGAGTTGCTCGCTAAAGTCGGTGATGAGCGCCACCTGCACGCGGCTGTGCATTAAATGCAGCGCGCTATTCAACAATTGTCGCGGTTCAAACGGTTCCTCGCTAATGGAAACGTTGGTGCCGCCTACTTCAATCGCCGAGTAATCAAGAATATCGTTAAGAATCGCCAGTAGCGATTCGCCTGAATCATTAATGGCCTGTAAATCGTCGCGGTAGTTTGCCATGAGCGGTTTATCGGCCAGCAATTGTACCGTACCGAGAATGCCGTAAAGCGGCGTGCGAATTTCATGGCTCATGGCGGCAAGGAACGTCGATTTCGCCTCGTTGGCCTTTTCCGCTTCGGCGCGCGCCTGCCGGTGTTCCAGCACCAGCGCATGAAGCTCCGCCGTTTGCGATCGCACCTGTTCCGCCAAATCCTCACGATGGCGGTTCAATTTGCGCACGTTGGCGCGAAACGCTTCCATCAGACGGCTGATGGTATCCAGTTCGCTGACGCCAGCCGCCTCCGGAAACGGCGAGTCAATATCGCCCTCCAGTAGCCGCTGTAAGGCCTGCGTTTGTTGCGCCAGCGGGCGGGATACGGAACGGTAAACCACTCGCCAAAGAATAAAACTTAATGAGCACAGCGCCAGGATACCTAAGATCACTAACCCTATTTGCCCACGCTGACTGGCGTGTGTAAGACGCGCTAACCCAGCCTCGTTTCGTTTTTCGATGGCGTTCACCAACTGCGACACTTCCGTACTGAAGCGGGTAAACTGAAAGAGGTTATTGGCCATAAGCGTTTGAAGCTGGTCGCGGATGGCGTTTTCCTTACGAAACAGGGTAACCAGTGTCGTGTACTGGTTTATTTTCCCCAGCGCGTCGGCGATTTGGGCGCGAACGGTAGGATCTTCTATACGCTGCTGGCGGCGGGATAAAATTTTAACCAACTGATTAAGTTTTTCATCGGTTTCCTCGGCATCGCTCAGCCCTTGCGCGTCTTTTAAGGTCACAATGAGCTGCTTAAACCGCAGGGCATTGACCCGCAACTCATTCATCTGATTCACATACTCAAGGTCGATATCAATCAGTCGGTCAAGCGCGCGTTCAGCCTGATCCCCTTTACCGCTTTCGATAAGATCGTAAATACCGGCCTGGGTGGCGCCCGCAGATGTCGCTGCATTATTGGCTTGACCGTGAGCCTGGGCGGCAATGCTTTCCGCCGCCTCCGCAATCTGGCGGCTTAACTGCTGTTGCTGTGCGCGCAGCGTGAGAATTTCACCGACCAGCGTTCCCTGCTGCCCAAGCGTTTGCGCAATCTCTTTTTCTTGCCGGGCGATGGCCGAGGTATTAAACCCCTGCTCGCTTAATGCCTGCAAAAGATGGTTAATTTTAAGGCTTTGCGCTTTCAGCATCTTCCCCTGCGCCAGCCAAACGCCCTCGCTGTCGGCATTGGTCAGATTTTGCGCGGAAAAGAGCTCGTAAGCGCTGGCTTCGCTTAACTGCCTGGCCATATTCATCGTGGGGAGCAGCGCTTGCGTATTGGTTTGCTCCACCTGACTAATGACGCGCAGGCTTATCCAGCCGATCACGGTGCTGAGCAGGGTGAGTGCCGCCATCAGAGCGAAGGCCAGCCATAATCTGTGGGTCAGTGAAGGCGTTGACATTTATGCGCCGCGGGTGAAATGGGTTGAGTTGCCGCCGGAAAAACCATTAGGATAAAACCTTGTTGCTGGTGGGGCTATCATGCGCACGCTTATTTCGTTCTTTTTTTTGATAATCATCGTCTCGAATGTAGAAACGGCGTCAGCCGAAACCGGGTTGCTACACTGGACGCGCGCCGATCGGGCGATTCCCTGGCGGCAAACGTCAGTCAATGCGAGTAAACCCTGGAAACTGTGCGCATTATACCCCAGCCTGAAAGATTCTTACTGGTTGTCCGTCAACTACGGGATGCAAAAAGCGGCCAAATTGTATGGCGTTGATTTAAAAGTGCTGGAAGCGAATGGCTATCGGCAACTGGCGACGCAACAACAGCAAATGACGCAGTGCCGGGAGTGGGGCGCCGACGCTATTCTGCTTGGCAGCAGTACCGATCGTTTCCCGGAGCTGGAACGATATGCCGGTAATGTGCCGGTTATTGAACTGGTGAACATGATTCACGATGCCAGCGTCGCAACCCGCATTGGTCTGCCGTGGTTTCAGATGGGTTATCTGCCGGGACGTTTCCTGGTGCAGTGGAGCAAAGGAAAAACGCTTAACGTTTTACTCTTCCCGGGGCCGGAAGAAGCCGGCGGCAGTCAGGAGATGGTGGCGGGTTTTCGTCAGGCAATTAAAGGCAGCGCCATCAACATTGTGGATATCGCCTGGGGCGATAACGACATTGAAGTGCAGCGAAACTTACTCCAGGAAATGCTGGAACGCCATCCGGACGCCAATGTGGTCGCCGGGTCGGCGATAGCGGCGGAGGCGGCGATGGGCGAAGGGCGAAATTTGACGACTCCGCTCACGATCGTCTCATTTTATCTGACGCATCAAGTTTATCGCGGTTTAAAACGCGGCCATATCCTGATGGCGCTCAGCGATCAGATGGCCTGGCAGGGAGAATTAGCGATAACGCAGTCGATTAAGGTCTTACAGGGGCAACCGGTGCCTGAAAATATCAGCCCGCCGGTACTTATTTTGACGCATAACAACGCCGACAGCGCGCGCGTTCGCCGTTCGCTATCGCCTCCGGGATTTCGGCCCGTCTATCTGTATCAATACACCTCCGAGGCTAAAAAGTAGCCTTCGCCATGCTGTGTGACCAGCAGTTCCGGCGTAATTTTATGACGTAAGCGGCGAACCAGGACATCAATCGTGCGGAGATCCGGGGTCTCTACGCGGCGGGCGGAAAGCATTCGCAGCAGACGTTCGCGATGCAGCACTTTGCCTGGGTTGGTCACAAAGGCCAGCAGCAGCTCGTACTCCGCGCGCGTAAGCTTAATGGCTTCACCGTTGTGCTCCAGCGTGTGATTCATCACGTTCAGGCAGTAGCCGGAAAACATATAGCAGTTTTCACTGGCATTTTGCGGCGTGGGGCGGGCCAGATCGATACGCCACAAAAGATTTTTCACCCGCACTACCAGCTCGCGCAGTTCCAGCGGCTTGGTGACGTAGTCGTCCGCGCCCATCTCCAGCCCGACGATGCGGTCGATTTGGTCGCAACGCCCCGTCACCAGAATAATGCCCACCGTGGAGCGTTCGCGTAGCGCCCTGGTCAGCATCAACCCGTTTTCATCGGGGAGGTTGATATCCAGCAGGATCAGCGAAACGTGCTCATGCTCCATGATGTCACGCGCAGGCCCGCGCCGCTGTCGGTCACCGAAACGCGATACCCCTCCTGCTCAAAATAGGCCTGTAACCTGGCCTGAGTAACAGGTTCATCCTCAACAATAACAATGTGATGTGACATCCTGCGCGCGGTCTCTTTCTGTTCATATCTGTTCATATATTGCCGTATCCCGTTCATCCTGACCAGTGACGCTGTTCATATTTGCGGAATAAGATCTGCGCATTAAACCATATAATTACAGGGGCTATTATGCGAAAACTCTGGAGAGCGTTACTCAGGCCAAGCACCCGTTGGTCGATACTGGCGCTGGTCATTGTCGGGATTGTGATCGGCGTTGCGCTGATCGTGTTACCTCACGTCGGTATCAAACTGACCAGTACGACAGAGTTTTGCGTCAGCTGCCATAGTGTGCAGCCGGTGTATCAGGAATATAAACAGTCCGTACATTTCCAGAACGCTTCCGGCGTACGCGCGGAATGCCACGATTGCCATATCCCCCCCGATATTCCAGGCATGGTGAAACGTAAGCTGGAAGCCAGCAACGATCTTTACCAGACATTTATCGCCCACTCGATTGATACCCCGGAAAAATTTGAAGCTAAACGCGCCGAGCTTGCCGAGCGAGAATGGGCGCGCATGAAAGAGAATAACTCCGCGACCTGTCGTTCCTGCCATAACTACGATGCGATGGAGCACGCGAAACAGAACCCGGAAGCGGCGCGGCAAATGAAAATCGCCGCGAAAGAAAATCAATCCTGCATCGACTGCCATAAAGGGATTGCCCACCAGCTACCGGATATGAGCAGCGGTTTCCGCAAACAGTTTGATGAACTGCGCGCCAGCGCCAGTACGCATAATGACGGCGATACGCTCTATTCGCTGGATATCAAGCCGATTTACGCCGCTAAAGGCGATAAAGAACCGGCAGGTTCGCTGTTGCCTGCTTCTGAAGTGAAAGTCCTTAAACGGGACGGTGACTGGCTGCAAGTGCAAATCGAAGGCTGGACGGAGACGGACGGTCGCCAGCGCGTGCTGACGCAGTTGCCCGGTAAACGTATTTTTGTCGCCTCGATTCGCGGCGATGTGCAACAGCATGTGAAAACGCTGGAAGAGACCACCGTCGCGGCGACCAATACTCAGTGGAGCAAATTACAGGCAACCGCGTGGATGCAAAAAGGTGACATGGTAAATGACATTAAACCGATTTGGGCCTATGCCGACTCCCTCTATAACGGCACCTGTAATCAGTGTCACGGTGCGCCGGACAAAGCGCACTTTGACGCTAACGGCTGGATCGGCACGCTCAACGGCATGATCGGTTTCACCAGTCTGGATAAGCGTGATGAACGTACCTTGTTGAAATATCTCCAGATGAATGCGTCTGATACCACCAACACGCCGCACAGCGATAAGGGAGAACACAATGAAAAATAAGGACTCGTTACACGTCTCTCGTCGACGTTTTCTGGCGCAGCTTGGCGGCTTGACGGTGGCAGGAATGCTGGGGCCGTCACTACTGACGCCCCGTAGCGCCCGCGCAGCGGATGCCGTTGCGCCAGGCGCCGCGACGAAAGAGGGTATCCTTACCGGTTCTCACTGGGGGGCGATTCGCGCCACGGTGGTTGACGGTCGATTTGTGGCGGCAAAACCGTTTGAACAGGATAAATACCCGTCCAAAATGATCGCCGGTCTGCCCGATCACGTCCACAACGCGGCGCGTATTCGCTATCCGATGGTGCGCGTCGACTGGATGCGCAAAGGTCATCAAAGCGACACCTCGCAGCGCGGCGATAATCGTTTTGTGCGCGTCTCCTGGGATGAAGCGCTGGATCTGTTCTATCAGGAACTGGAGCGGGTGCAAAAAACCTACGGGCCGAGCGCGTTACTGACGGCGAGCGGTTGGCAATCTACCGGCATGTTCCATAACGCCTCCGGGATGCTGGCGCGCGCGATTGCGCTACATGGCAATAGCGTCAGCACGGGAGGGGACTATTCGACCGGCGCGGCGCAGGTGATTCTGCCGCGTGTGGTGGGTTCAATGGAAGTGTACGAGCAGCAAACGTCATGGCCTCTGGTTTTACAGAACAGTAAAACGATTGTGCTATGGGGTTCTGATATGGTGAAAAACCAGCAGGCAAACTGGTGGTGCCCGGATCACGATGTCTATCAGTACTATGAACAATTAAAAGAGAAGGTTGCCAGCGGCGCTATCTCGGTCATCAGCATCGACCCGGTCGTCACCTCCACGCACGATTATCTGGGGCGCGATAAGGTCAAACATATCGCCATTAACCCGCAGACGGATGTCCCGTTACAACTGGCGCTGGCGCATACCCTGTACAGCGAGAAACTGTACGATAAAAATTTCCTCGATAACTACTGCGTCGGTTTTGACCAGTTCCTCCCCTATTTGCTGGGCGAGAAAGATGGACAGCCCAAAGATGCCGCCTGGGCGGAAAAACTGTGCGGTATTGACGCCGACACCATCCGCGCGTTGGCGCGGCAGATGGCGGGCGACAGAACGCAAATCATCGCTGGCTGGTGCGTACAACGTATGCAGCATGGCGAACAGTGGTCATGGATGGTCGTCGTGCTGGCGGCAATGCTGGGACAGATTGGTTTACCGGGCGGCGGCTTTGGTTTTGGCTGGCACTATAACGGCGCCGGGACGCCTGGTCGTAAAGGGATCATTTTAAGCGGCTTTTCCGGTTCGACGACCGTTCCGCCAGTGCACGACAGCACGGATTACAAAGGCTACAGCAGCACCATTCCTATTGCGCGTTTTATGGATGCCATTCTTGAACCGGGCAAGATCATTAACTGGAACGGGAAATCGGTTAAATTACCGCCGCTGAAGATGTGCGTGTTCGCCGGGACCAACCCGTTCCACCGACACCAACAAATTAACCGCATAATTGAAGGCTGGCGCAAGCTGGAAACGGTCATCGCTATTGATAACCAGTGGACGTCGACCTGCCGCTTTGCGGATATCGTTTTGCCGGCTACCACCCAATTTGAGCGTAACGACCTCGATCAGTTCGGCAACCACTCTAACCGCGGCATTATCGCCATGAAACAGGTGGTGTCGCCGCAGTTTGAAGCGCGTAACGACTTTGATATTTTCCGCGATCTCTGCCGACGCTTTAACCGTGAAGCGGCATTCACGGAAGGTCTTGATGAAATGGGCTGGCTGAAACGCATCTGGCAGGAAGGGAGCCAGCAGGGAAAAGGTCGCGGTATCCACTTACCGACTTTCGAGGTGTTCTGGAATCAACAGGAGTACATCGAGTTTGATCATCCGCAGATGTTTGTGCGCCATCAGGCTTTCCGTGAAGATCCGGACCTGGAGCCGTTGGGCACGCCAAGCGGTTTGATCGAGATTTACTCCAAAACGATCGCCGACATGCAATACGACGATTGTCAGGGCCATCCCATGTGGTTCGAAAAAATCGAACGCTCGCATGGCGGGCCGGGATCGCAGCGCTGGCCGCTGCACTTACAGTCCGTCCACCCTGATTTCCGTCTGCATTCCCAACTGTGCGAGTCGGAAACGCTGCGTCAGCAATATGCCGTTGGCGGCAAGGAGCCGGTCTTTATTAACCCACAGGATGCCAGCGCGCGCGGGATCCGCAACGGTGACATCGTGCGGGTATTCAATGCACGCGGGCAGGTACTGGCGGGAGCGGTAGTTTCCGATCGCTATGCGCCGGGCGTGGCGCGAATTCATGAAGGTGCCTGGTACGATCCTGATAAAGGCGGCGATCTCAACGCGTTATGTAAGTACGGCAACCCTAACGTATTAACGCTGGATACCGGTACATCACAGCTCGCGCAGGCGACCAGCGCGCATACGACGCTGGTGGAAATTGAAAAATATACCGGTCCTATGGATAACGTCACGGCGTTTAACGGTCCGGCCGAGATGGTCGCGCAGTGTGAATATGTACCCGCATCGCAGGGGAATCCGCATGATTAAGCAGCCAGCGCTTGCTCAGGAACAGTACGCCTGCGTATATGCATGGCTGGCGTTACTCTTTTTCCGGGAAGTGGATGATGAAGGGTTAATACAATTACAGTCCGCGGAAATCGCGGACTGGCTGGCGCTGTTAAAGCGTCAGCCAGCGCTGGCGGCGTCGGTGGCGTTACTCGAACAAAAAATTGCCGCGCTTAGCCTGCGTCAGGATGCGCAGCTGGAGCTGGCCGCGGATTTTTGCGGATTGTTCCTGATGACGGATAAAAAATCGGCCTTGCCCTACGCCTCGCAATACCCGCAGCAGGAACCCGGCATGATTAAACATTTATTGCTTGAAGCCGGGATGGAAGTCAACGACGATTTTAAAGAGCCGGCCGACCACTTGGCGATTTATCTGGAATTACTCAGCCATTTACATTTTTCATTGGGTGAATCGTTCCAACAACGGAGAATGAATAAATTACGCCAGAAAACATTATCGTCATTACTGGAGTGGCTTCCGGAATTTACAAATAATTGCCTTAAGCATGATCCCTATGGTTTTTATGCTGCGTTAAGTCAATTATTGTTGGCTATCGTTCGTTTTGATGACGGAAAAGAGGATTTATCCATTGTTGCGGTTGAATAAACCCTGTGACGGGCATCGCAAAATAAATCTTACGATAGTCGGGGGTTATCATATCTATAGGTTTAGCCAATTGTAATTATTGATACCAATCAATATCCATGATGGGTTTGTATTTAGTATTGACGGGCCTCATGAGTAAAAAAATAAAATTTAATTAATTATGCCGCAATACCCCATAAGGATAGTGATATGAAAAAAATTACCCTCTATGCGACAACGGTTATCACCGTTGGGCTGTTATGTTATTTAGGTTTGTCCGGGTATGTATGGTATTACGACAAACAGCGCAGTAAAAAAAGCGATGTGCAGGCCTCGGTTGTGGGTGAAAATAATAAAATACTGGGTTATTTCAGGGAGAAAGGATGTGATTATTGTCATACGCCTTCCGCTGAATTGCCTTTTTATTCCTCTTTTCCGGTGGCAAAGCAGCTAATGGATTACGATATCCAGCTCGGCTACAAGTCGTTTAACCTGGAGGCGGTACGGGCCGCCCTGATTGCGGATACGCCGGTGCCGCAAAGCGAACTGAATAAAATTGAATGGGTTATGCAACATCAGACTATGCCACCAACCCGCTATGTCGCGCTGCACTGGGCGGGGGGCGTCAGCGATAAAGAGCGTACTGACATCCTGAACTGGATAGCCGATCAGCGTGAGCGCAACTATGCCAGCGCCGATACCGACCCCGCACACCGGAATGAACCCGTTCAGCCTATTCCGCGCAATATTCCCGTCGATGCGAAAAAAGTCGACTTAGGTTTCCGACTTTATCATGATGAACGTTTATCCGGCGACAGCACAATATCCTGTGCGCATTGTCACGCGTTAAATGCGGGCGGTGTCGATGGCAGAAAAACCTCAATTGGCGTTGGCGGTGCGGTAGGGCCAATAAATGCGCCGACGGTATTCAACTCCGTATTTAATATCGAACAATTTTGGGATGGTCGTGCTGCAACCCTGCAGGAGCAAGCAGGCGGACCGCCGTTAAATCCTATTGAAATGGCCTCTAAATCCTGGGATGAAATTATTAGCAAGCTTGATAAAGACCCTGTCCTGAAAAAAGATTTCCAGGCGGTTTATCCGCAAGGATTTACCGGGGAAAATATTACTGATGCGATCGCCGAATTCGAAAAAACGTTGATAACGCCGGATTCCGCTTTTGATAAATGGCTACGTGGAGATGAAAATGCGCTGACCGCGCAACAGAAACACGGTTATCAATTATTTAAAGAAAATAAATGTGCAACCTGTCACGGCGGTATCATTTTAGGCGGGCGCTCTTTTGAACCATTGGGATTAAAGCGAGACTTTAATTTTGGCGAAATTACCGCAGCGGATATTGGTCGTATGAACGTCACCAAAGAGGTTCGCGATAAATTACGGCAAAAAGTCCCAGGCTTACGCAACGTCGCGTTAACAGCGCCTTATTTCCATCGGGGCGACGTACCGACGCTGGATGGCGCGGTAAAACTGATGCTGCGTTACCAGGTTGGCACCGATCTGCCGCAAAACGATATTGACGATATCGTCGCCTTCCTGGAAAGCCTGACCGGTGTTTATACGCCATATCAACCTGAATATGCGCAATGACAATGATGCTTGAAGCCAGAGATCTGTACTGCGAGCGGGACGAGAGGACGCTGTTTCGCGGGCTGTCGTTCACCGTGGAGGCCGGGGAGTGGGTGCAGGTCACCGGCGGCAACGGCGCCGGAAAA
>NZ_JBCLYA010000019.1:0-8571 GCF_039650795.1 Salmonella sp. K21076 | reverse complement strand
GTAAGTAACGAAGTTTGATGCAAATGTCAGATCGTATGCGCCTGTTAGGGCGCGGCTGGTAAGAGAGCCTTACAGGCGCATCAGAAAAACCTCCGGCTATGCCGGAGGATATTTATTTTGGACGAGGAAAAATGAGACGCCGATGAGCTGATGTGATTAAACGCAACGGCATGTTCTCCCTGACACTGTAGCAACTGCCAGGCGTGTGGCCAGGGCAGGCAGTGAACTACCCTTCAAGGAGAAAATTATGGGATTGCAAAAAACACTGGCGCTCAGCGCCGTAGCGGCAGGGATCATGTTGAGCTTATCCGGTGCGCAGGCCGCGCCGCTGCTTAGCAGTAGTGAGCCAATGACCATTAACGCCAGCGATCTGGCGGCGAAAGAGAAAGCGCTGACGGATTTTCCGTTAATGGAGGCAGTGAAATCCTCTATCCAGACGTTGGATAACAGCGCGGTCGAACAAATCGAACCGGGGCGCGCCGCTAACCCGGCAAACGTAAAACGCGTTGAAAGTATTCTGAAAGAGGCCGACTGGGATTATCTGTTCCCGATGCGCGCGCCGGAATACACTTACTCTAACTTCCTGAAAGCGATAGGTAAATTCCCGGCGGTTTGTGGTACCTACACCGATGGACGCGATAGCGACGCTATCTGCCGTAAAACCCTGGCTACTATGTTTGCGCATTTTGCCCAGGAGACGGGCGGTCACGAAAGCTGGCGTGACATTCCGGAATGGCGTCAGGCGCTGGTCTATCTGCGCGAAGTCGGCTGAACAGAAGGGCAAAAAGGCGGCTACAACGGCGAATGTAACCCGGATGTATGGCAGGGCCAGACCTGGCCGTGCGGTAAAGATAAGGACGGCGATTTCCTCAGCTATTTTGGCCGCGGGGCAAAACAGCTTTCTTATAACTACAACTATGGGCCTTTCTCTGACGCGATGTATGGCGACGTTCGCCCTCTGCTGGATAAACCCGAGCTGGTGGCGGATACCTGGATGAACCTGGCGAGCGCCGTCTTCTTCTTTGTGTATCCGCAGCCGCCGAAGCCGTCTATGCTACATGTGATTGACGGTACCTGGCAGCCAAACGATCGCGATAAAGCAAACGGCCTGGTATCAGGTTTCGGCGTCACTATTCAGATCATCAATGGCGGCGTGGAGTGCGGCGGCGCAGATGAGAATGCGCAGTCGCTTAACCGTATCGCCTACTACAAAGAGTTTGCCAACTACCTGAAAGTGCCGGTGCCGGCTGACGAAGTGTTGGGCTGTAAAAAGATGAAGCAGTTCGATGAAGGCGGCGCTGGCGCGTTACCGATCTATTGGGAACAAGACTGGGGCTGGAGCGCCGATACTGCGGACGGTAAAACCTATTCCTGCCAGTTAGTTGGATATCAGACGCCGTATACCGCCTTTAAAGAGGGCGACTACACGAAATGTGTACAGCATTATTTCAACGTTAATGTCGTCGATGATAACGGAACCACTGAACCGGATGTCACGCCAACTCCGGCGCCAGTGACGGATGAAAACGTGGCACCAGTCGCGCGCATTGCCGGGCCGGTCGGGGCGGTGGAAGCCGGTAGCCAGGTTTCACTCAACGCGGAAGGATCGACCGACGCGAATGGCGACAAGCTCACCTATACCTGGATGTCGCAGGATGGCAAAACGCTGAGCGGCCAGGATAAAGCCGTTGTGATTTTCAACGCGCCGGATGTCACTCAGAACACCCAGTATGTGGTGAATCTGACCGTTAGCGACGGTACGCTCTCCAGTACAGCGGTTTATACGCTGAATGTGAAAGCGAAGGCCGCCGCTGCGGATGACGAAGATAAGACCACCAGCTACCCTGCCTGGAGCAGCAGCCAGAAATGGAATCCGGGCGACATCGTCAACAGTAATGGCGCATTGTACCAGTGCAAACCGTTCCCGGAAGGCTCATGGTGTAATGTTGCGCCTGCCTACTATGAGCCCGGCGTAGGGATTGCCTGGGCCGATGCATGGAACGCATTGTAATAAGATAAATCCTGTCGGTGCTTTGCATCGGCAGGATTGTTACTATGCTTATCTCAGGTTTTTTCAGGAGAAAGCATGAACATCATCGCCATTATGGGGCCGCACGGGGTTTATTATAAAGATGAACCCATCAAGGAGCTTGAGCGTGCATTACAATCCCTGGGATTTCAAATTATCTGGCCGCAAAATAGCGTTGACTTGTTGAAGTTTATTGAACATAACCCGCGCATCTGCGGCGTTATTTTTGACTGGGATGAATACAGTCTCGACCTTTGTAGCGAAATCAACCAGCTAAATGAATACCTTCCTCTCTACGCCTTTATCAATACCAACTCCACGCTGGACGTTAGCGTTCACGATATGCGCATGGCGCTGTGGTTTTTTGAGTATGCATTGGGGCTGGCTGAAGATATCGCGACGCGCATTCATCAATATACAAACGAATATCTCGATAATATTACGCCGCCGTTTACCAAAGCGCTGTTTACCTACGCCAAAGAAGGAAAATATACCTTTTGTACGCCGGGGCATATGGCGGGAACGGTGTATCAGAAAAGCCCGCCAGGCTGTCTGTTTTATGACTTTTTTGGCGGCAATACCTTAAAGGCCGATGTGTCGATTTCGGTGACTGAACTGGGATCGCTGCTGGATCACACCGGGCCGCATCTGGAAGCGGAAGAGTATATCGCCCGTACTTTTGGCGCCGAGCAGAGTTATATGGTGACGAACGGTACGTCGACCTCGAATAAAATTGTCGGTATGTATGCCGCGCCTGCGGGAAGTACGCTACTTATTGATCGTAATTGCCATAAATCGCTGGCGCATTTGCTGATGATGAGCGATGTGGTGCCTCTCTGGTTGAAGCCGACGCGCAATGCGCTCGGCATTCTCGGCGGTATTCCTAAGCGTGAATTTACCCGCGACAGCATTGCGCGTAAGGTGGCGGAAACCGCGCAGGCGCAATGGCCGGTGCATGCGGTTATCACCAATTCGACTTACGATGGTCTGCTGTATAACACTAACTGGATCAAGCAGATGCTGGACGTTCCCTCGATCCATTTTGATTCCGCCTGGGTACCCTATACCCATTTCCATCCGATCTACCAGGGGAAAAGCGGGATGAGCGGCGATCGGGTGCCCGGAAAAGTGATTTTCGAAACGCAATCCACCCATAAAATGCTGGCGGCTTTTTCGCAGGCGTCGCTTATTCATATCAAAGGGGAATATGACGAAGAGACGTTTAACGAAGCGTTTATGATGCACACTTCTACATCGCCGAGCTATCCCATTGTCGCCTCTATCGAGACCGCGGCGGCGATGCTGCGCGGCAATCCAGGGAAAAGATTGATTAATCGTTCGGTGGAACGGGCGCTCCATTTTCGTAAAGAAGTACAGCGGTTACGTGAAGAGTCCGATAGCTGGTTCTTTGATATCTGGCAGCCGGAAGAGGTTGATGAGGCCGAATGCTGGCCGGTCACGCCGGGAGAAACCTGGCATGGCTTCACCGATGCTGATGACGATCATATGTTCCTCGATCCGGTTAAGGTGACAATCCTGACGCCGGGGATGGATGAACAGGGCAACATGAGCGAAGAGGGGATACCCGCCGCGCTGGTGGCGAAGTTCCTCGATGAGCGAGGCGTGGTGGTGGAAAAAACCGGGCCGTATAATCTGCTGTTTTTGTTCAGCATAGGGATTGATAAGACCCGTGCGATGGGGCTGCTGCGCGGACTGACGGAATTTAAACGCGCCTACGATCTTAACCTGCGCGTCAAAAATATGTTGCCGGATCTGTATGCGGAAGATCCGGATTTTTATCGCAATATGCGCATTCAGGATCTGGCGCAGGGGATCCATAAACTGATCCGCCAGCACGATCTTCCGGAGCTGATGCTGCGGGCGTTCGAGGTTTTACCGGAGATGATCATGACCCCGCACCAGGCCTGGCAGCGTCAGATCAAAGGTGAGGTGGAAACCGTGGCGCTCGATCAACTGCCAGGGCGCGTTTCCGCGAATATGATCCTGCCTTATCCGCCAGGCGTTCCGCTGTTGATGCCCGGCGAGAGGATCACGCAACAGAGTCGGGCCGTGCTCGATTTTCTGCTGATGCTCTGTTCGATTGGCCAGCATTATCCCGGTTTTGAAACGGATATTCACGGCGCGAAACGGAATGAAGACGGGGTGTACCAGGTACGAGTCTTAAAACACGCCTGTTAGCTTGCCTGACGAGAATGTGACGAGTAACGTACTGATAATCAATAAAGGAGACGCTATGCTGGGATTAAAACAGGTTCATCACATCGCGATCATTGCGACAGACTATGCGGTGAGCAAGGCGTTTTATTGCGATATTCTGGGGTTCGATCTGCTAAGCGAAGCCTGGCGGGAAGAGCGTGACTCGTGGAAGGGCGATTTGGCGCTAAACGGGCAGTATGTGATTGAGCTTTTCTCTTTTCCCTTCCCTCCGGCGCGTCCAAGCCGACCTGAAGCCTGCGGTCTGCGCCATCTGGCTTTCAGCGTGGAAAATGTGGAAAACGCCGTTGCGCATCTGGAAAAGCATCAGGTTAAGTGCGAACCGATACGCATCGATCCGTATACCGGGAAGCGCTTTACTTTTTTCAACGATCCGGACGGTTTACCGCTTGAGCTGTATGAGCAGTAAGGCTTGTCATTAAGACGCTCGCCAGGTAACGTTGCCGGGCTAAGTCACTATAAGCATGGATCATGACCACTCTCACGTTGAATACCTCGTTACTCTCTTCTCGCCGTATTCTGGCTGCCTTTAGCGGTGGCCTGGATTCTACGGTGCTTCTGCATCAACTGGTGTTGTGGCGAGAACGCCATCCTGACGTCACGCTGCGTGCTATCCATATTCATCACGGTTTAAGCCCTCATGCTGATAGCTGGGTGCGGCATTGCGAAACCGTATGCGAACGCTGGCAGGTTCCGCTGGTAGTGGAGCGGGTGACGTTGGCGGATAATGGCCTGGGTATCGAGGCCCATGCGCGTGAAGCGCGCTACCGGGCGTTCGCACAGACGCTATTGCCTGGCGAAGTGCTGGCAACCGCGCAGCACCTTGACGATCAGTGTGAAACATTCCTGCTGGCGTTAAAGCGCGGCAGCGGTCCGGCCGGACTTTCCGCGATGGGAGAACGCTCGCCTTTTGCCGGAACTCTGCTTCTTCGCCCGCTGTTGAGAGAAACGCGGAAGACGCTGGAACAGTGGGCTGTGCGTCATGGCTTATGCTGGATTGAAGATGAAAGCAATCAGGATGACGCCTACGATCGCAATTTTTTACGCCTGCGCGCGCTTCCGCTCTTACAGCAGCGCTGGCCGCATTTTCCTGCGGCGGTAGCCCGTAGCGCGACGCTCTGCGCCGAGCAAGAAAGGCTGCTGGACGAGCTTCTGGCCAGCGATCTTACGGACTGTATCACGACGGAGGGAACATTGCGGCTCTCTCCATTAATGTCGATGAGCGATGTGCGGCGGGCGGCGATTTTGCGTCGCTGGCTGGCGATGCGTAATGCGCCGATGCCCTCTCGCGACGCGCTGGAACGTATCTGGCAGGAGGTGGCGCTGGCGCGCGACGATGCCTCTCCCTGTTTACGCTTTGGCGATCACGAGATTCGCCGTTATCAGTCGCAACTGTGGTGGATTAAAACCGTAGCCGGACAACACGAAACGACGGTCGCCTGGCCCGTCTGGCAAACACCGCTGGCGCTGCCTGCCGGCTTAGGGACGGTACAGCTCGTTCCTGGCGGCGAACTGCGCCGACCGCGAGAGGAAGAATCCGTCAGCATTCGGTTTAAAGCGCCAGGGTTGCTACACATTGTGGGACGTCACGGCGGACGTAAATTAAAGAAAATCTGGCAGGAGCAGGGGATCCCGCCCTGGCGACGAGACACCACGCCGCTGTTGTTTTACGGCGAAACGCTGATTGCGGCTGCGGGTGTTTTTGTGACGCGTGAGGGAGCAGCAGAAGATAAAGAAGGGGTGAGTCTGGTTTGGCATGCCTGATGGCGCTGCGCTTATCAGGCCTACGTATCGCATGGAACGTAGGCCGGATAAGGTGCTTGCACCACCATCCGGCAACAAAATACTCAGGATTCGCTAACTACCACGGTACCAATTTCCGGGTGGCTGAAACTGGCGATTTTATCGAGACGAAGTTCACAAGACTCGCCGGAAACCTCGGCAAGCAGATACTCTACGTTTTTACGTAAGATCAAATCGTTCGCTTTTGCCTGCAAAACCTCGCCATCTTTTAACGTTAGCGTCAGTATTAAATGATGCATGCAGGCAAGCTCAAGACTATCGTAGTCATCGCAATTAATGGGTTGATACGTTTCATTCATTGACATAATCGCTCACCAGTAAGTTCGCGGCAGCATAAGCTGCCTTTTCCCTGACCGACTCTGAAAGGGCGCTATCTGCCGCCACTTCATTAAGCACTTTCAATACACAACCCAGCGCATCCGGGACATACCCTAAGTCTCCGCTGGCGATTTCCGCATACCGCTTGCGTACTAACTCACAATATTTTTCCACATGCCCTCCTGTCAGCATTCTGACTTAACCGTGGATGCAAGTCTAAGCCTACGAAGTTAAATCTTGTTTAGCAAGGTGACTATACCATACTCATTTGCGCAATATCAGCGCCTGACGCGAGTGGGTAAAAGATTCGTTAACAGCCTTTTAGCGCGGTTTTCGCTACAATGGGCGCCTGATTCGAAAGGAGTTTTCTCATGGCGCTTAAAGCGACAATTTATAAAGCCGTCGTCAATGTGGCTGACCTTGATCGCAACCGGTTTCTGGATGCGGCATTGACGCTGGCGCGTCACCCTTCTGAAACGCAGGAGCGCATGATGCTGCGCCTGTTGGCATGGATAAAATATGCTGATGAACGGTTGCAGTTTACACGCGGGCTCAGCGCGGAAGATGAGCCGGAGGCCTGGCTGCGCAACGATCATCTGGGCATCGATCTCTGGATAGAGCTGGGGCTGCCGGATGAGCGCCGTATTAAGAAAGCCTGTACTCAGGCGAGCGACGTCGCGCTCTTTGCTTATAACTCCCGGGCGGCGCAAATCTGGTGGCAGCAGCATCAAAGCAAGTGCGCGCAGTTCGCTAACCTGTCCGTCTGGTATCTGGATGACGGGCAGCTGGCGCAGCTCAGTGAATTTGCCGATCGTACCATGACGCTACAGGCGACGATTCAGGACGGCGCAATCTGGCTTTCTGATGCTCGGAATAATCTGGAAATACAGCTAACCGCCTGGCAACAGCCCTCATGATTGCCATCTCCCGGACGGTCTCCATAGCCGATAATGAGCTGGAAATTACGGCCATTCGCGCGCAGGGCGCGGGTGGTCAGCACGTAAATAAGACCTCTAGCGCGATTCATTTGCGCTTTGACATTCGGGCCTCTGGCCTGCCAGAGTATTATAAACAGCGTTTGCTGACGGCCAGCCACCATCTGATAAGCGATGATGGCGTCATTATCATTAAGGCGCAGGAGTTCCGGAGCCAGGAGCTCAACCGGGAAGCGGCTATCGCCAGGCTGGTTGCCGTCATAAAAGAATTAACCGCGGAGCAGAAAAGCCGTCGCGCAACCCGTCCGACGCGTGCCTCGAAAGAGCGCCGCTTGTCCTCAAAGGCGCAAAAATCTTCTGTAAAGGCGCTTCGCGGCAAAATTCGTCGTCCACTGGATTGACGGGCAGGAATAGCAATTTCATAAGGATTTTATGGTGAGAACAGCAATATTGTCAGTAGCGGCAGCCTGTACGCTATTTGCATTGATAGGGTGTAATAACCGTGCGGAAGTTGACGCCCTGCAACCTGCGCAGGCGGCGGAATTAAAACCCATGCAGCAAAGCTGGCGCGGCGTGCTGCCCTGTGCGGATTGTGAAGGTATTGAAACGTCACTGTTTCTGGAAAAAGACGGCACATGGGTGATGAACGAGCGCTATCAGGGCGTGCGCGAAGAACCTTCCTCTTTTGCGTCATACGGTACCTGGGCGCGGACGGCGGATAAACTGGTGTTAACCGACAGCAATGGCGAGAAATCGTATTATCGCGCGAAAGGCAATGCGCTGGAGATGCTCGACAGAGAAGGCAATCCGGTGGCTTCGCAGCTTAATTATACGCTGGTGCCTGTTACCGCCAGCCTGCCGGTAACGCCAATGCCGCTGCGTGGTATGTATGTATACAGGGCCGATGCGGCGACCTTTACCGATTGCGCGACCGGAAAACGGCTGCCGGTCGCCAGTAACGCCCAGCTTGAGCGCGGCTATCTGGCGGCGAAAGGTGAAGCGGAAAAACCGGTGCTGCTGACGGTCGAAGGGCATTTTGTGTTTGCCGCGAATCCGGACACGGGCGAGCCGGTAAAAACGCTAATAGCTGATAAAAATGTGAAGTTTGCGCCGGGTAAAGATTGCACTCACTAATAAATATCCTCCGGCATAGCCGGAGGTTTTTCTGATGCGCCTGTAAGGCTCTCTTACCAGCCGCGCCCTAACAGGCGCATACGATCTGACATTTGCATCAAACTTCGTTACTTACGG
>NZ_JBCLYA010000018.1:0-7112 GCF_039650795.1 Salmonella sp. K21076 | reverse complement strand
CCGTAAGTAACGAAGTTTGATGCAAATGTCAGATCGTATGCGCCTGTTAGGGCGCGGCTGGTAAGAGAGCCTTACAGGCGCATCAGAAAAACCTCCGGCTATGCCGGAGGATATTTATTCCCCCTTTGACAACCTGCCGTTTTCCAGCCGTACCACCCGGGAAAAATGACGCCGGGTAAACGCAGCGTCATGGCTAATCGCCACGACGCTGGTTCCCCGTGCCCGGCATGTCGCCAGCCAGTGTTCAAATACGGTTAGCCAGTGGGCGTCAAAATCCCGGCTGGGTTCATCCAGCAATAACACCGGCGGCGCCATCGCCTCCAGACTGGCGACCGCCACCATCCGGCGCTGCGCGGCGTGCAGATCAAGCGGGGGCGCCTCGGCGACGTCCGTTAGCTGGCATAACCGCAGCGCGGCCTGCGTGCGCCGTGAAATATCCTCCGCCGATAAGCGCTGTAGTTTCAGCCCAAAAGCGACCTCTTGTGCGACATTGCTGTGGAAAATCTGGTTTTCCGCTTCCTGAAAGAGTACGCCGATAGCGGCGGCGCGTTGACGATTTTTAAGCTGCGCAATCGGCTCTCCATTAAGCGTTACCGAGCCGGAAGTGGGGGAAAGCAGGCCGGCCATAATCCGTAACAGCGTTGATTTTCCCGCGCCGTTATCGCCGGTCAACGCCAGCCATTCGCCGTCACGAAGTTCAAGCGAGATGGCGTGCAGACAGTCGGCTGCGGCATCTGGCCAGCGATAAGCGACCTGATTTAACGTCAACATAATGGGGTTAGCGCTCCGTTGCGCAATTGCCATACCCGCTGGCATCGCGTCAGAAAGGGGAAATGATTACGCTCAAAAAGCACAATGAGAGAATGACGTTCCAGCGCCCACTGTTGTAACCGTTCCAGCAGTGTCCCGGTGGCCGCTGACGTCAGCCGACTGAAGGCTTCATCAAGAACTAATAATCTGGGCTGCATGGCAAGCGCGCTGGCAATCACTACCCGCTGCGTTTCGCCGCCGGAGAGCGTGCCGGGATGGCGATGGCGTAACGACTGGCAGTTTGTCAGAGTCAGCGCCTCGTCAATGCGCCGTAGAATTTCCGCTTCATGGAGGCCGAGATTCTCCGGGCCAAACGCCACCTCTTCCTCTACGCTAAAGGTACAGCCGGAAAGCTGTAAATAAGGCGATTGCTGCACCAGGTGGATGGTGGGCGACTGTTCTACCAGCGGGAGCCGCCCGATAGGTACGCCAAGCAGTAGGCCTGTGCCGTCAATATCGCCGGGGAGATAATCCGGATACCAGCCAGCCATCAGTTGCGCCAGCGTACTTTTTCCGCTGCCGTTATCGCCGACTATCGCCACTATTCCGGGTGTTGAATAGTGGAAATCAAAACATGCCGGCGGGCGTGTCGCATCGGACGGAAGATAACGAAACTGCTCTAACGTAACCATATCCATACTCCCGCTTCCGCCAGTATTAGCAGTACCATGCCATACCGCGCAACCCGTTGTAACATGCTATCTTTCGGCGCCCACAGCGTGGTTCGGGCTCGATGCAGCCGAAACCCCCGCATATCCAACGCCGCGCCGCGTATTGTCAGATCGTTAAGCGCATTTTGCGTAAGCGGCACGATCAGCGCAGGCATTGCCCGTAGCCGCTGATACCAGCCTTCATCCAGCGGTACGCCGCGCGCGCGCTGGGCTTCATGAACGATCGTCAGTTGTCGTTTGAGCTGTTCGACGACCAGCAGCGGGCCAGCGAACAGGTAAGCGATGCCGGGTGGCAGACGTGAAGCGAACAGGGCGCGAATAAACCGCTGAACCGGCACATACTGCATCCATAGCTGCGACGTCGACACGATCGCCAGCAGACGTAGCCATAGCGTAACGGCATATACCCAGCGCTGCGGATCGCGAGGCTGCCCGCTTATCCATTCCGTTAGCCAACCGCCATGTACCAGCCATAGCCCAAACCCTAAAGACAGCATCAGCCAGGCGACATACTTCGCCCGCCGCCGCGTTGATTTCAGCGCCAGCAGACAGAGGAAGGCCGCCGCGCTATAAACCGGGAACACGGTCTGCGCAGGGAGTAGCAGCGTGGTGCAGGCCGCCAACGCCCATAAGGTTAACGAGGTAAACGGATGCATTTAGCGTACGGCTGACATCGCAGGAAAATGCCGTGTCGTACGTAACGGTAGCTGACGCAGCAGCACCCAAACGATGATCGCCGTCAGAATTTTATCGACCAGATTAGCGCCTATGACGGTAATCGCGACTGACTCCACCAGGTTTTGGCCCATTGAATGCATCCAGGCGACGAACAAATCAGCGCCGCTACCGGTAACGCCGCCAAAAAGCGCGGTACGAAGCGGTACGGCGACCAGCGTCACCGCCAACGTAATGACGACCCCGCTGACGATCACTTTGGGCAGGGTACGAAACCAGCCTGCGCGCGCCAGCCACCCGGCGACCAGACCGATAACCATCGCTACCGGGGCAAACGCGGCAGCGATAGGGTCGGTAAGCAGCCCCCACAGCAAGTTGGTCAGAAGCCCAGTCAACATGCCGATGAACGGCCCTAACAGTACCGCGCTAATTAAGGTGCCGATCGAGTCGAGAAAAATAGGCAGCTTCAACATGCTAATAAGCTGTCCGCCAATCATATTGATGGCAATAGCGATGACAATCAGCACCAGAGACTGGCTGGAAAACGGGCGACGCGCCATAAAGTACCTCTTAAAGAGTCGTCAATTAACGGGAAGAAATATGCAGTTCGTCATAACCGGAAATGGCGCACGGTTGACGGCTGAACGTCAGCGCTGGCAGCTCGCCGATAACCAGCTCCAGCGTGGTACGCACGGTACACCCTGGCATCATATGGCCGCCGAGCATGGCCCCGTAGGGATCCGATACCGCGAGATGCAGATGCTCGCCGGTCAATTCAAGCGTGCCGTTTAGCGAGATAACTTCAAACGTGCCGGTGAGCGATGTGGTCGCTTCTTGCCCGGCATAACGCAGCGCAACGTCGGTCAGACTGCCGGTACACCCTGCAATCCAGGCGGCATGTAATTGGTTCTGTTGCACAAAGGCGTGTAATTGGGAAAACACTTCCTGGCCGGGAAGCAGACGAAGCGCGTAAAAGCGCGCTGTAGAGGCATTGTGGTGAGATACAGTCATCGTTACAGGACTCCGAGACTCGGACGTGGCGCTGATAATATAGACGCTGGCGACAGCGCTTTCTGATATAAATCAGTATTTGTGACGCGACGATGAAAAGATCTGACGGATGTACTGGTGATTCTTAAATATGGAATAAATTGCAGCGTAAGCGGCCATGAAATGTGATGCAGGTCAGATAACTGTCTTCTTCGACTGGACAAACATTCCTTTTATTCCCCGTTTCGCTTATTCTAGCTGAAGCGTTTCAGTTAATTAAATGTTCGACAATTAACCAATCAGTCGCAGTTTGCGACAGGTGAGGTTTTACTCGACGATAAGCTGCATTACTCTGTCAGCCTCATCTGAATCGGGATAGCCTTGCAGGAGACCTATGACCGTACGCATAGCGATTAATGGCTTTGGTCGCATCGGGCGTAACGTGGTTCGTGCTTTGTATGAATCCGGACGTCGGGCGGAAATTACCGTGGTGGCCATCAACGAGCTGGCGGATGCCGCAGGCATGGCGCATTTGTTGAAATACGATACCAGCCACGGGCGTTTTGCATGGGAGGTTCGCCACGAGCGCGAGCAGCTTTTTGTCGGCGACGATGTCATTCGTATTCTGCATGAACGAACGCTGGCGGATCTGCCGTGGCGCGAACTGGGCGTGGATGTCGTGTTGGATTGTACGGGCGTATATGGCAACCGGGAGCATGGCGAGGCGCATATTGCCGCTGGCGCGAAGAAAGTGCTCTTTTCTCATCCGGGCAGCAACGATCTTGACGCCACCGTCGTTTTTGGCGTGAACCAGAACCAACTGCGTGCGGAACATCGTATTGTCTCAAACGCGTCCTGTACCACGAATTGCATAATTCCCGTCATTAAATTGTTGGATGATGCTTACGGCATCGAGTCTGGTACCGTCACGACGATCCACTCCGCGATGAACGATCAGCAGGTGATCGACGCGTATCACTCCGATCTACGGCGCACGCGCGCGGCCAGCCAGTCGATTATCCCGGTAGATACAAAACTGGCGGCAGGCATTACGCGTATATTCCCGCAGTTTAACGACCGTTTTGAGGCGATTGCGGTGCGCGTTCCAACCATTAATGTGACGGCGATCGATTTAAGCGTAACGGTGAAAAAACCAGTAAAAGCTAGTGAAGTCAACCAGTTGCTGCAAAAAGCAGCACAAGGTGCATTTCATGGTATAGTTGACTATACGGAATCACCGTTGGTCTCGATAGATTTTAACCACGACCCGCACAGCGCCATTGTTGATGGCACGCAAACCCGGGTCAGTGGCGCCCACCTGATCAAGACGCTGGTCTGGTGCGATAATGAATGGGGCTTTGCTAACAGGATGCTCGACACCACGTTAGCGATGGCCGCAGTTGGTTTCAGGCTCGACGCGTCAGCGTCGACAAAACTTTAAGCATCATTGAGAGGATTCACCATGTCTGTAATTAAGATGACCGATCTGGATCTGGCCGGGAAACGCGTTTTTATCCGTGCGGATCTGAACGTACCTGTTAAAGAAGGGAAAGTGACCAGCGACGCGCGTATCCGCGCTTCTCTGCCGACCATCGAACTGGCTCTGAAACAGGGCGCGAAAGTGATGGTAACTTCCCACCTGGGTCGTCCTACCGAAGGCGAGTACAACGAAGAATTCTCTCTGCTGCCGGTTGTTAACTACCTGAAAGACAAACTGTCTAACCCGGTTCGCCTGGTCAAAGATTACCTGGACGGCGTTGACGTGGCCGAAGGTGAGCTGGTGGTTCTGGAAAACGTTCGCTTTAACAAAGGCGAAAAGAAAGACGACGAAGCGCTGTCTAAAAAATATGCCGCCCTGTGTGACGTATTTGTGATGGACGCCTTTGGTACTGCGCACCGCGCGCAGGCTTCTACCCACGGTATCGGCAAATTTGCTGACGTCGCGTGCGCAGGCCCGCTGCTGGCCGCTGAACTGGATGCACTGGGTAAAGCGCTGAAAGAGCCGGCTCGTCCGATGGTGGCTATCGTTGGTGGTTCTAAAGTATCTACCAAACTGACTGTTCTGGATTCCCTGTCTAAAATCGCTGACCAGCTGATTGTCGGCGGCGGTATCGCCAACACCTTCGTTGCCGCTCAGGGCCACAGCGTCGGTAAATCCCTGTACGAAGCTGACCTGGTTGACGAAGCAAAACGTCTGCTGACCACTTGCGATATCCCGGTTCCGACCGATGTTCGCGTTGCCACCGAGTTCTCCGAAACCGCACCAGCGACTCTGAAATCCGTTAACGACGTGAAAGAAGACGAGCAGATCCTGGATATCGGCGATGCTTCCGCTCAGCAGCTGGCTGAAATCCTCAAGAATGCCAAAACCATTCTGTGGAACGGCCCGGTTGGCGTGTTTGAGTTCCCGAACTTCCGTAAAGGGACTGAAATCGTGGCGAATGCCATCGCTGATAGCGAAGCGTTTTCCATCGCTGGCGGCGGCGACACCCTGGCGGCAATCGACCTGTTCGGCATTGCTGACAAAATTTCCTACATTTCTACTGGCGGCGGCGCATTCCTCGAATTCGTGGAAGGTAAAGTTCTGCCAGCCGTAGCGATGCTCGAAGAGCGCGCTAAGAAGTAATCGTTACGGGCAGGGATTCCTGCCCGTTGATTTATCGCCGATCTGACATTCAGGGCGGCCCGTGTTTTTTCCCAAAGCCCGACGATACAGGACAACGAAACATGTCTAAAATTTTTGATTTCGTAAAACCAGGCGTGATCACTGGTGATGACGTACAGAAAGTGTTCCAGGTAGCAAAAGAAAACAATTTTGCTCTGCCGGCAGTTAACTGCGTGGGCACTGATTCCATCAACGCTGTTCTGGAAACCGCTGCAAAAGTTAAAGCACCGGTCATCGTTCAGTTTTCCAACGGCGGCGCGTCCTTCATCGCGGGTAAAGGCGTGAAAACTGACGTACCTCAGGGCGCGGCAATCCTGGGCGCTATCTCTGGCGCGCATCACGTTCACCAGATGGCTGAACACTACGGCGTGCCGGTTATCCTGCACACTGACCACTGCGCGAAGAAACTGCTGCCGTGGATCGACGGTCTGCTGGACGCGGGTGAAAAACACTTCGCGGCTACCGGTAAACCGCTGTTCTCTTCTCACATGATTGACCTGTCTGAAGAGTCTCTGCACGAAAACATCGAAATCTGCTCCAAATACCTGGCGCGCATGTCCAAAATTGGCATGACTCTGGAAATCGAACTGGGTTGCACCGGTGGCGAAGAAGACGGCGTGGACAACAGCCACATGGACGCTTCTGCTCTGTACACCCAGCCGGAAGATGTTGATTACGCGTACACTGAGCTGAGCAAAATCAGCCCGCGTTTCACCATTGCCGCTTCCTTCGGTAACGTACACGGCGTTTACAAGCCGGGTAACGTGGTTCTGACCCCGACCATCCTGCGTGATTCTCAGGACTATGTTTCTAAGAAACACAACCTGCCGCACAACAGCCTGAACTTCGTTTTCCACGGCGGTTCCGGTTCTACTGCTCAGGAAATCAAAGACTCCGTAAGCTACGGCGTAGTGAAAATGAACATCGATACCGATACCCAATGGGCAACCTGGGAAGGTGTTCTGAATTACTACAAAGAAAACGAAGCGTATCTGCAAGGTCAGCTGGGCAACCCGAAAGGCGAAGATCAGCCGAACAAGAAATACTATGACCCGCGCGTATGGCTGCGTGCTGGCCAGACTTCGATGATCGCTCGTCTGGAAAAAGCATTTAAAGAACTGAACGCGATTGACGTTCTGTAATATAGTCTGCTGATTGAAATGGCTTCCCTCGGGAAGCCATTTTTTTGTCTATGGAAAACCCCCAGCTAGGCTGGGGGTTCCGGAAAGCTTTCAGCTTTAAGCCAGTTATTAAAACCCCTTTTGATTTGTTAAAACATCTTGCGGTCTGGCAACTGCAAA
>NZ_JBCLYA010000017.1:0-20238 GCF_039650795.1 Salmonella sp. K21076 | reverse complement strand
TAACGAAGTTTGATGCAAATGTCAGATCGTATGCGCCTGTTAGGGCGCGGCTGGTAAGAGAGCCTTACAGGCGCATCAGAAAAACCTCCGGCTATGCCGGAGGATATTTATTTTGCCGTTGCGGGCTACGTCATTTACCGCTACCTTAGTCACACTCTATTTACATCCTGAGGCGGAGCTTCGCCCCTTTGAAATACCTTGCTTCCTTTCGAACTACGCTGAAAGTCTCGCGCTACTTATTCAGAGCGTTAGCGTTACTCATTTGGCTCTTAATCGCCTTTGTTTCGGTGTTTTACATCGTCAATGCCCTGCACCAGCGGGAGTCTGAAATTCGTCAGGAGTTCAACCTTAGCTCCGATCAGGCGCAGCGTTTTATCCAGCGCACGTCGGATGTGATGAAAGAGCTCAAATATATCGCCGAGAACCGTTTAACGGCGGAAAACGGCGTCATGTCGTCGCGTGCGCGTGATGACAAAATGGTGGTGCCGGATTTTGAACCGCTATTCGCCGACTCAGACTGTGCGGCGATGGGCTCCGCCTGGCGCGGCTCGCTGGAGTCGCTGGCCTGGTTTATGCGTTACTGGCGCGACAACTTTTCAGCGGCGTATGATCTTAACCGCGTTTTCCTGATTGGCAGCGATAACCTCTGTATGGCGAATTTCGGCCTGCGTGAAATGCCCGTGGAGCGCGATGATGCGTTAAAAGCGTTACATGAGCGGATTATGAAATACCGCAACGCGCCGCAGGAAGAAAGTGGGAATAACCTTTTCTGGATAAGCCAGGGCGCGCGTCAGGGCGTGGGCTACTTTTATGCGCTGACGCCGGTGTATCTGGCCAATCGTCTGCAGGCGCTGCTGGGCGTTGAGCAGTCCATCCGTATGGAAAATTTTTTCACGCCCGGCAGTTTGCCGATGGGCGTCACTATTATTGATGAGAACGGCCATTCGCTGATTTCGTTGACCGGTCCTGACGGCATTATTAAAGCGGAGCCGCGCTGGATGCAGGAGCGTTCCTGGTTTGGTTATACGCCAGGTTTTCGCGAACTGGTACTCAAAAAAAGCCTGCCGCCATCCTCGCTCAGTATTGTCTATTCTGTGCCTGTAGATTTAGTCCTGGAGCGTATTCGTATTCTTATCCTGAACGCTATCCTGCTGAACGTGCTGGTGGGCGCAGGGCTGTTTACGCTTGCGCGGATGTATGAGCGGCGAATTTTCATTCCGGCGGAGAGCGATGCCCAGCGTCTGGAAGAACATGAACAGTTCAACCGTAAAATCGTTGCCTCCGCGCCGGTGGGGATCTGTATTCTGCGCACTATTGATGGTGTCAATATTCTGAGTAACGAACTGGCGCACACCTACCTGAACATGCTCACGCATGAAGACAGACAGCGCCTGACGCAAATCATTTGCGGCCAGCAGGTCAACTTTGTTGATGTATTGACCAGCAATAATACCAATTTGCAAATTAGCTTCGTCCATTCCCGCTATCGTAATGAAAACGTCGCGATTTGCGTGTTGGTAGATGTGAGTACGCGCGTCAAAATGGAAGAGTCGCTGCAAGAGATGGCGCAGGCGGCGGAGCAGGCAAGCCAGTCTAAATCCATGTTCCTTGCAACGGTCAGCCATGAATTGCGCACACCGCTGTACGGTATCATCGGCAATCTCGATCTGCTGCAAACCAAAGAGCTGCCAAAAGGCGTGGATCGTCTGGTCACGGCGATGAATAACTCCTCCAGTCTGTTGCTGAAAATTATCAGCGACATTCTCGACTTCTCGAAAATTGAGTCGGAACAGCTAAAGATTGAGCCGCGCGAATTTTCACCGCGAGAGGTGATGAACCATATCACCGCCAATTATCTGCCGCTGGTGGTGCGTAAGCAACTCGGCCTGTATTGTTTTATTGAGCCTGACGTGCCGGTATCGCTGAACGGCGACCCGATGCGTTTACAGCAGGTTATTTCAAACCTGTTGAGCAACGCCATTAAGTTTACCGATATTGGCTGCATCGTGCTGCATGTGCGCTGTGATGGGGATTATCTCAGCATTCGCGTGCGGGATACCGGGGTTGGTATTCCGGCAAAAGAGGTGGTTCGCCTGTTCGATCCCTTCTTCCAGGTGGGAACCGGCGTACAGCGTAACTTTCAGGGGACCGGTCTGGGGCTGGCGATTTGCGAAAAATTGATCAGCATGATGGACGGCGATATTTCCGTCGATTCGGAGCCGGGCATGGGAAGCCAGTTTACGTTGCGCATCCCGCTTTATGGCGCGCAATACCCTGTGAAAAAGAGCGTGGAAGGACTCGCCGGAACCTGCTGTTGGCTGGCGGTGCGCAATACTTCTTTGTGCCAGTTTATTGAGACCAGTCTGGCGCGTAGCGGCGTTCATACGCAGCGTTATGAAGGGCAAGAACCCGCCGCAGACGATATTTTGATTGTCGATGACGCGCTGGAGCATACCTGGCAGGGGAGGGCGGCGGTCGTCTTTTGCCGCCGTCATATCGGGATTCCATTGGAAAGAGCGCCTGGCGAGTGGGTGCATAGTGTGGCGTCGGTGCATGAGTTGCCCGCGCTGTTGGCGCGTATCTATAGTATTGAGCTGGATAGTGAAGCGCTTTCCAGCGCATTGCCGACGACGGATAAAACCGCAGATTCAAATGACGACATGATGATTCTGGTCGTTGACGATCATCCGATCAATCGCCGCTTGCTGGCCGATCAACTGGGATCGCTGGGGTATCAGTGTAAGACAGCCAATGATGGCGTGGACGCTCTGAATGTGCTGAGTAAAAATGCTATCGATATTGTTCTGAGCGATGTGAACATGCCGAACATGGACGGCTATCGCCTGACGCAGCGTATCCGTCAGCTTGGGCTGACGCTGCCGGTCGTCGGCGTGACGGCGAACGCGCTGGCGGAAGAGAAACAACGTTGCCTGGAGTCCGGTATGGATAGCTGTTTGTCGAAGCCTGTGACGCTGGATGCGTTGAAACAGACGCTGGCGGTGTATGCCGAGCGGGTACGTAAAACGCGGGCATAAAAAATGCCGGATGGCGGCGTCGCCTGTCCGGCCTGTAAAAGATGAGTCGACTGGTAGGCCTGATAAGCGTAGCGCCATCAGGCTGGGTAACATAAAAGCGATTTATTCTTTGTCTGTCGGACTCAGGGTGACGGAAGAGAGATAGTTGAGCAGCGCGATATCATTCTCTACGCCCAGTTTCATCATCGCCGATTTCTTCTGGCTGCTGATGGTCTTAATGCTGCGGTTGAGCTTCTTGGCGATTTCGGTGACCAGGAAGCCCTCGGCGAACAGGCGTAATACTTCGCTCTCTTTTGGCGACAGGCGCTTATCGCCGTAACCGCCTGCGCTGATTTTCTCCAGCAGACGAGAAACGCTTTCCGGGGTGAATTTTTTGCCTTTTTGCAGCGCGGCCAGCGCCTTAGGCAGATCGGTTGGCGCACCCTGTTTGAGTACGATCCCTTCAATATCAAGATCCAACACGGCGCTCAGGATCGCCGGATTGTTGTTCATGGTCAGAACGATAATAGACAGGCTCGGAAAATGACGCTTGATGTACTTGATCAAGGTGATCCCATCGCCGTATTTATCTCCCGGCATGGAGAGGTCAGTGATCAACACATGCGCATCTAATTTCGGCAGGTTGTTGATCAATGCTGTGGAATCTTCAAATTCGCCGACAACATTCACCCACTCGATTTGTTCAAGTGATTTGCGAATACCGAACAGTACAATCGGGTGGTCATCGGCAATAATTATGTTCATATTGTTCATGTATTGGGCTACTTTGCTACAGCAAGCTTTTGACGTAGGCGTCAATGTCGCTGATATATTTTTCTATACCTGGAGCATCTTTCTCACGAATCAGATGTTCCAGCGTTACACATAACTGCTTGCCGGGTACCAGATTAAGCATGGCAAACACCCCTTTCAGGCGGTGGGCCGTTTGGGCCAGCGCAGCGAAATCGCTGGTTGCCGCCTCAGTATACAACCTCTTAACATCATCCGGTACTGTGTCTACAAATAGCGCATAATAGCCGCTGGCATGAAGCTCGGCATTTTCATCTCCGCCGAGCGGGGAGGCGGGAATCTCTTCCTGCGCCAGCTGCTCTTCGATAAGTTGTAGTACAGCTTCCTGCATAGCATTGCTCATATTAAAGTTGACGCGCAACTGACCCGGGCCAATTTTCCGCACGCCTGACTCATCATCGCTTAAAAGCAAGCCCGAGGCAGTAAGATTAGACGGATTATCCGTTAAAAAGAGATCATATTCTTGACTTATCTGCCTTTCATCCGGCGTGATGCAGGTGGCGCCCCAGTTTTCTAACTGACGCAGCACAATCGCGCGAACCTCGTTGGACGTCACATCGACCATCACGCTCACGTCGTCCAGCAGGCGCTCTTCGACCTGAGTATGCTGATCGTGAGGAAGCATTTTGACATGAACGGTATAGCGCGTGCCCAGCGTTTCTCGCGCTTTAATGTTGAGATGACCGCCCAGTTTGCGCGCCAGTTGATTGCACAGCCAGAAGGTGAGCGGATTCGCTTTGCCGTAACGGTCGCCCTGCGTTTCATTCATATACGGGAAATGCAGATTATCAATCTCGTTTAACGTTACGCCTTCGCCCGTATCCAGAATACGGAAAGTCAGACGCTCCGCGATAGATTCATCCTGCTCGACTTCAAGCGTAATTTTACCCATAGCGGTCGTCGTGACGGCATACTGAATCAACAGCAGCAAAATCCGGCGCAGGGCGTCGCGATCGCCCCAGCGTTCATCGTTGCCGCTAAGATGGTTATTAATCAGCAGTTGCAGCCCTTTACGCTTAATGGCGGGCAGCACTTCCGGCACGACTTCGTCAATAAGATCCTGCAGGGAGAACAGCGTGGCTTCGCTTTTCCATGCGTCATTTTCCAGCATATTCGCCAGTTGGATTTCATCGATCATACGTACTAATACATCCGCCTGATCCGCCAGTTTCAGGCTTTCCGGCGTGGTGACTGCCGCGGCGTTAACCGCCAGTTGGCGTACGGGCTCTTTAAGCGTGTTGCTGATATTTTGCATAAAGGCGGCGCGGCCCTGCTGATTCTTCTCATACAAACGCTGCGCCTGTTTAAGCTTCTTATTCACCAGCACTTCCCGGTCCTGATCGCGAATAATAAAGATCTGCGTGCGGGGGGCGATCTGGCTGCGAAACAGACGGATCTCATACAGTTCGTTATTAATTGTCGCCTGAATCACGCCCTGATGCTGCTCCGCCATGCTGGTAATATTTTGCAGGTTAAGATGCGGCAACAGATGATCGGCGATTTTATTGCTGATCACGGTGCGGTTGCCTTCCTGATCGTAGACCAGCAGACCCAGCGGCAGCAGAGAAACGATCTCTTCATTAATGGCGCGTAAGACGCGAAGCTCATTATTCGCCGCGTTGCCGGATGTCGATTCCGTCGACCGTCCCGGCTGATGACGGAACGTGGCGTAGCCAAATAACGCCAACGCCAGCAGCCCGATGTTCAGCAGTAAAGGCAGCAAAATATTTTGCAACGTATCAAGCAAAAGCGTACCGAACGGTACCTGCCAGATCAGGCGCATTCCGGTAGAGTTAAGCGCTGAGGAGATCTCAATTTTTGAACCGTTAAAGCTAATCGTGACGCTATCTGGCGCTTCCTTTTCACTGCTTCGCCCCGTCGTCTGGGTTGCGTCAGGCTCTATCCGAAAACTGTCCAGCGGCATTCCCGGCGGGATTAAATCATTAATGGGCAGATCAAACGCCACCACGGTTGCCAGATGTCCTGGCTGATTGAAGGTCGTGCGCAGCGTAAAATAGTGACCGTTTTGCCAGGCCAGTTTTCGCAATGAGGAGAAACTTTCGCGCTCATCCAGCGCATTCGCCTGCTGCAACATCTCTGCCCGGCGGGAATCGACGATATTGCCAATAGTGGACTCTTTAAAGCCGGAAGAGAGATCTTTCAACGGTAGGGTAGAGATAAGAATCAGGCTGTTATCCTGTCCGTTGAGGTAATACATTGACCACGGCACGTTTTCCGCGCCCCACAGCGTATCCAGATAAGTTGACATACGCTGCGTCATTTCCAGCGTGGCGCTGTCATGGGAACCGAAAATCAGCGCTTCAGTTTTACGTCGCGGCTTTTCAAGATAATACACATCCTGTTTCAGACGCGTTTCCTGAAGTCCTTCACCTGTCGATGGCGTAGTGGTCGCGGCGATGTTGTCATAAATTTGCCAGGTAACATACCGCCAGGTGTCCACGCGTTTATGAATAGCGTGAGTGATATCGACAATTTGATAGCTTTTGTCTTTCAACCAGGCGTTGACGGCGCTCTGTACCATAACGCCCATCGTTACCAGCAGCACAATGATCAGCAATAAGAAGAAACGGGTAATGCTTCCCGGTAGAAGGGAGAATCGGGTAGAGACCGTTGTGTCAGACTGACTCATTTATGTTTACGACCTGTAAAAGCAACGCTGAAGGTGAAGGGCAGTATAAAGGGTAATGAATGAATTTCCAGACTCTTACGTCATGCCGGGCAACTTAACACGCGCTCCGTCGGCGGGACGGGAAAAGCGTACAACCTTCGCAAAACGGTACAAATATAAAGACTACTTATAAATGTTTAGCACTAAATATCAAGAAATTATTTGCTAATGTCTTATGAACGGTCGAGCAGGGGAGGGTAGTGAATAACCGTGATAGTTTTAGGCAGGTAGCATAAATCAGCCGGGTGTGTCTGAAAAAGGGTAAAAAAACCGAATGCGAAGCATCCGGTTGAAATAGGGGTAAACAGACATTCAGAAGTGAATGACGGTAATAAATAAAGTTAATGATGATAGCGGTCACTATTTTAGTTGCGAATGAAGATTCTGTTTTATCATTCAGTGCTATGAATTTCATCAATTTAACCCGTTGATTTTAAAAGTTTCGTGAATATATTTTGTCTATTTGTGCTTATTTTTACTTGATTTTTGCTTTAAAAAAGTTCCGTAAAATTCATATTTTGAAACATCTATATAGATAACTGTAACATCTTAAAAGTTTTAGTATCATATTCGTGTTGGATTATTCTGTATTTTTGCGGAGAATGGACTTGCCGACTGGTTAATGAGGGTTAACCAGTAAGCAGTGGCATAAAAAAGCAATAAAGGCATATAACAGAGGGTTAATAACATGAAAGTTAAAGTACTGTCCCTCCTGGTACCAGCTCTGCTGGTGGCGGGCGCAGCGAATGCGGCTGAAATTTATAATAAAGACGGCAACAAATTAGACCTGTTTGGTAAAGTTGATGGCCTGCACTACTTCTCTGACGACAAAGGCAGCGACGGCGACCAGACCTACATGCGTATCGGCTTCAAAGGCGAAACGCAGGTTAACGATCAGCTGACCGGTTATGGCCAGTGGGAATATCAGATTCAGGGCAACCAGACTGAAGGCAGCAACGACTCCTGGACGCGTGTGGCGTTTGCGGGTCTGAAATTCGCTGACGCAGGTTCCTTCGATTATGGTCGTAACTACGGCGTAACCTATGACGTGACCTCCTGGACCGACGTTCTGCCGGAGTTCGGCGGCGACACCTACGGCGCTGACAACTTTATGCAGCAGCGTGGTAACGGCTATGCTACCTACCGTAACACCGACTTCTTCGGTCTGGTGGATGGTCTGGACTTCGCGTTGCAGTATCAGGGCAAAAACGGCAGCGTGAGCGGTGAAAACACCAACGGTCGCAGCCTGCTGAACCAGAACGGCGACGGTTACGGCGGATCGCTGACTTATGCAATCGGCGAAGGCTTCTCTGTCGGTGGCGCTATCACCACGTCTAAACGTACTGCCGATCAGAACAACACCGCTAACGCTCGCCTGTATGGTAACGGCGATCGCGCCACGGTTTACACCGGCGGCCTGAAATACGATGCGAACAACATCTATCTGGCAGCGCAGTATTCTCAGACCTATAACGCAACCCGTTTTGGTACCTCTAACGGCAGCAACCCGTCCACCTCTTACGGTTTTGCCAACAAAGCGCAGAACTTTGAAGTGGTTGCTCAGTACCAGTTCGACTTTGGTCTGCGTCCGTCTGTGGCTTACCTGCAGTCTAAAGGTAAGGACATCAGCAACGGCTACGGCGCCAGCTATGGCGACCAGGACATCGTAAAATACGTTGATGTCGGCGCGACTTACTACTTCAACAAAAACATGTCCACCTATGTTGATTACAAAATCAACCTGCTGGATAAAAACGACTTTACCCGCGATGCGGGCATCAACACCGACGACATCGTAGCGCTGGGTCTGGTTTACCAGTTCTAATCAGCAAAAGATGTTGCTAAAGGGCCTGCGGGCCCTTTTTTCATGCCTTATTCCGGCGTACAAATACGACGTTTTGATATACGCTTGCGTCCATTCGAATGAGGATAAACAGCGATGAAAATGACTTTTTGCCGGGCCGTGTGTCTGGCAGCGGCTTTTTTACTTATGGGCTGCGATGAGGCTCCCGAAACGACAACAGCGTCACCTGCCGCTCAGGTGCTGGAAGGTAAAACGATGGGAACCCTCTGGCGGGTGAGCGTGGTTGGTATCGATGCGAAACGTGCCGCAGAGTTACAGACTAAAATCCAGACTCAGCTTGATGCTGATGATTGGTTGCTTTCTACCTATAAAAATGACTCCGCGCTGATGCGTTTTAACCATTCACGCAGTCTTGCGCCCTGGCCGGTCAGCGAAGCCATGGCGGATATCGTGACCTCGGCGCTGCGTATTGGCGCGAAGACGGACGGCGCGATGGATATCACCGTGGGCCCGCTGGTCAATCTGTGGGGGTTTGGACCGGATCGGCAGCCGCTGCATATCCCAACACCAGCACAAATCGATGCGGCAAAAGCGAAAACAGGCCTGCAACATTTGCAGGTTATCGACAGGGCTGGACATCAGTTTTTGCAAAAAGATCTGCCGGATCTTTATGTTGATCTCTCCACGGTCGGGGAGGGCTATGCGGCGGATCATCTGGCGCGTCTGATGGAGCAGGAGGGCATTGCGCGTTATCTGGTCTCGGTGGGCGGCGCATTAAGCAGTCGCGGGATGAATGCGCAGGGGCTGCCGTGGCGCGTCGCGATTCAGAAGCCGACCGACCGGGAAAACGCGGTGCAGGCGATTGTGGATATCAACGGGCATGGCATCAGCACCTCCGGCAGCTACCGTAACTATTACGAGCTGGATGGCAAGCGCGTATCGCACGTTATCGATCCGCAAACGGGGCGCCCCATTGAACACAATCTGGTATCGGTTACGGTCATCGCGCCAACGGCGCTGGAAGCGGACGGCTGGGACACCGGCCTGATGGTGCTCGGTACGCAAAAGGCGCAAGAGGTCGTGCGGCGGGAAGGGCTGGCGGTCTTTATGATCATGAAAGAAGGTGAAGGCTTTAAAACCTGGATGTCGCCGCAGTTCAAAACATTCCTGGTGAGCGATAAGAATTAAAACGCAAGATTACGGGTTTTTGTGGGCGGATTTACGGACACACTGCATGTAAGCAAGCACTATGCTTAATGAAGGAGTCTATGATGAAAAAAGCGTTACTTACCGATGATGAATGCTGGCTGCGGGTGCAGGCGCGCGATGCCAGCGCGGATGGGCGTTTCGTTTTTGCAGTGCGAACCACTGGCGTTTTTTGCCGCCCTTCTTGTCGCTCGAAGCGGGCGTTACGTAAAAATGTTCGCTTTTTTGCCAACGCGCAGCAGGCGCTGGACGCCGGTTTTCGCCCCTGCAAGCGCTGTCAGCCGGATAATGCGCGCGCGCAGCAACGGCGGTTGGATAAGATTGCCTGCGCCTGCCGTTTACTTGAGCAGGAGACGCCGGTAACGCTGGCGTCTCTGGCGCAGGCGGTGGCAATGAGTCCGTTTCATCTGCACCGTTTGTTTAAAGCGAGCACCGGAATGACGCCGAAAGGGTGGCAGCAGGCGTGGCGCGCCCGGCGGCTGCGTGAGGCGTTGGCGAAAGGAGAGCCGATCACGGCGGCTATTTACCGCGCCGGCTTCCCGGATAGCAGTAGCTACTATCGTCATGCCGACCAGACGCTGGGCATGACGGCAAAACAGTTTCGCAAAGGCGGCGATAATGTCTCCGTTCGCTATGCGCTGACGGACTGGGTTTACGGACGGTGCCTGGTGGCGGAGAGCGGGCGGGGGATTTGCGCGATTCTCCCCGGTGATAGCGACGATGCGCTACTGGCCGAATTACACACCCTTTTCCCGGCGGCCCGCCACGAACCTGCTGACGCGCCTTTTCAGCAACGGGTGCGGCAGGTTGTCGCGGCTATCAACACACGCGATGTGCTGCTCTCGTTGCCGCTGGATATCCAGGGAACCGCGTTTCAACAGCAGGTCTGGCAGGCGTTATGCGCGATTCCCTGCGGCGAAACCGTAAGCTATCAACAGCTTGCCGCGACTATCGGCAAACCCACGGCAGTACGCGCGGTCGCCAGCGCGTGCGGCGCGAATAAACTGGCGATGGTGATCCCGTGTCATCGGGTCGTGCGTCGCGATGGCGCGCTCTCCGGTTATCGTTGGGGCGTGCGTCGAAAAGCGCAGCTATTAAAGCGAGAAGCGCAAAAAGAGGAGTAGCAATGCTGGATCTGTTTGCTGATGAAGCGCCCTGGCAAGAGCCCCTGGCGCCTGGCGCGGTGGTGTTGCGCCGCTTTGCGTTTCGCGCGGCGCAGTCGCTATTAGACGATATCGGATTTGTCGCCAGTCAGTCACCGTTTCGTCAGATGGTGACGCCGGGCGGCTACACTATGTCGGTGGCGATGACCAACTGCGGCGCGTTAGGGTGGACCACCGATGGTCACGGTTATTGTTATGCCGTGCGCGATCCGTTGACCGATAAACCCTGGCCTGCGCTGCCGTTATCGTTTGCCAGCGTATGTCGTCAGGCGGCAATCGCGGCAGGGTATGCTAGCTTCCAACCGGACGCCTGCCTGATCAATCGCTACGCGCCTGGCGCAAAACTGTCGCTGCATCAGGATAAAGACGAGCCGGATCTGCGCGCGCCTATCGTCTCAGTTTCGTTGGGGGTGCCGGCGGTTTTTCAGTTTGGCGGCCTGCGTCGCAGCGATCCGCTCCAGCGGATCTTACTGGAGCATGGCGATATCGTGGTCTGGGGCGGCGAGTCCCGCCTGTTTTATCACGGTATCCAGCCGCTTAAAGCGGGCTTTCATCCCATGACCGGTGAATTTCGTTACAATCTCACCTTCCGTCAGGCGGCTGAAAAAGAATAAAAATAAGAATTATTATTGCTGTGCAGGTAGAGTTAGTTAAACTGCGGGCTGTTATTATCGGTCCGGGTTGTATGCATGGAACTTCTTATTCTTGTCTGGCGGCAGTACCGCTGGCCATTTATTAGCGTGATGGCGCTGAGCCTCGCCAGCGCGGCGCTGGGGATTGGCCTGATCGCGTTTATCAATCAGCGCCTGATTGAAACGGTGGACACCACCGTCATGGTGCTGCCGGAATTTCTCGGTCTGCTCCTGTTGCTAATGGTTGTCACATTAGGTTCCCAACTGGCGCTCACCGCTCTGGGACACCATTTCGTTTACCGCCTGCGCAGCGAATTTATCAAGCGCATTCTGGATACGCACGTTGAACGCATTGAGCAACTGGGCAGCGCCTCTTTACTGGCCGGTCTGACCAGCGATATTCGCAATATTACTATCGCCTTTGTGCGTCTGCCTGAGCTGGTGCAGGGCATTGTCCTCACCGTCGGCTCGGCGGCGTATCTGGCGATGCTATCGACAAAAATGCTGCTGGTTACGGCTATCTGGATGGCGGTCACTATCTGGGGCGGATTCGTGCTGGTGGCGCGGGTTTACCAGCATATGGCGACCCTGCGCGAGACCGAAGATAAGCTGTACAACGACTATCAGACGGTGCTGGAGGGACGCAAAGAGCTGACGCTAAACCGCGAGCGTGCGGAGCAGATTTTTCAGCAATGCTATACCCCGGACGCCAAAGAGTACCGTCATCACATTATCCGTGCCGATACTTTTCACCTGAGCGCCGTCAACTGGTCGAATATCATGATGCTGGGGGCGATAGGCCTGGTCTTCTGGATGGCGAATAGTCTCGGCTGGGCGGATACCAACGTCGCGGCGACCTATTCACTGACGTTGCTGTTCCTGCGCACGCCGCTGCTGTCTGCGGTGGGGGCGTTGCCAACGCTACTGACCGCCCAGGTGGCGTTTAATAAACTGAATAAATTCGCGCTCGCCCCGTATAAGCCTGATTTTCCACAGCCGAAAGCCTTTCCCGACTGGAAGACGCTGGAGCTGCGCAACGTGGTTTTTCACTATCAGGATAACGCGTTTTCCGTGGGGCCCATCAACCTGACGATTCACCGCGGCGAACTGCTGTTTTTAATTGGCGGCAACGGTAGCGGGAAATCGACGCTGGCCATGTTATTGACCGGTTTATACCAGCCGCAATCGGGAACGATTTTACTTGACGGTCAACCTGTTGCCGCCGGGCAGCCGGAAGATTATCGCAAACTGTTTTCTGCGGTGTTCACCGATGTGTGGTTATTCGACCGCCTGCTGGGGCCGCAGGGGAAACCCGCCAATCCCGCGCTGGTCGAAAAGTGGCTTGAGCACCTGAAAATGACGCACAAGCTGGAGCTAAACGATGGGTGCATCTTGAATCTTAAACTGTCGAAAGGGCAAAAAAAGCGCATTGCGCTGCTGCTGGCGCTGGCGGAAGAGCGCGATATTATTTTGCTGGATGAGTGGGCCGCCGATCAGGACCCGCATTTCCGCCGGGAATTTTATCAGGTACTGTTGCCGTTAATGCAGGAAATGGGCAAAACCATTTTCGCCATCAGCCATGATGATCACTATTTTATTCACGCCGATCGCCTGCTTGAAATGCGTAACGGGCAGTTAACCGAACTCACCGGCGACGAACGTGACGCCGCTTCGCGTGATGCGGTTGCGCGTACTGCGTAATGGACTATGGCGCCGGATAAACTGCCTGATGGCAGCCCTACGTCCGCACGCGGGTAGGCCTGATAAGATGCCACGCGTCGCCACCAGGCATCGGGGTATTTTTTGCGGCGGGCGAGCGGGTTTCCAGACGTGTTTTAAAAAGAACCCCGGAGCGCTGCGTGAGTCGGCGTGTTCAGATGCCCGGTAAGTGTGACCGGGCAGCGTAACATTATCGCGCGATGGCATTCTGTACGTTAGCGTCCGCTTTCCAGATGCGGTATTTCACGTCCACATTCGCCGGGGTATACACCACGATCGGCAGCTTGCTGTTGTAGCGCAGCATCCCGTCTTCACCCAGCCAGGCGGTGACGAATTTTTGCTCTTTCTTACCTTCAGGGCAGGCCATCATGGTTGATACCGGAGAGGTGACGTTATCAAAGACATAATAGTCGTAGCCCCAGCCTTCCAGCGTTTTTGTTTCCAGCGTGCCGCCGAGGCGATGCTGGTTACAATCCACATTCAGCGTTTGACCAATCAACAGTTCCACTTTGAGGGTAGATTCATCCTGCTGAGGGGTAAGGGTTATCACTTGCCGCTTCATTCCTTTCTCCGCCTGCGGATAGGGGGCGATTTTTTCCAGCGGCTGGGCGGTATCGCCATTGTTAGCCCAGGCAGAGGCGCTGGCGAGGGCGGCGAAGACGACGGCAGGGACAAACATCTTCATTTGATTGTTCACAGTATTTCCTTTCTGCTGTTTTCGGTATGCACAGACAACAGATTAACACATTCATATTATCTATTAATCTGTATTTACTCATATTTTCAAGATTATTAATAAAATAACGTCTTTTTATATAGTGGAATATTCTGATATTGATAATGTAAATGAAATTATCAGCTATTAGTGATTTCCGTTATATAAATATCTATATAACTCATTGAAATGTGAGAAAAAGCACGTTTACGGGTCTTTACCCGGCACTCTTTTGATCCGGCAACAGCATTTACCTCTATCGGGGTATGCATCTCTTACACATCCTGAAATATCTTATTTACAAAAATAACTACTCATAAATTGTACGGTTTTTATTGGCATTCACTCCCTATGGAAGCGTGTCGTTATGGAAGGGCGATATCATGGTTGATTTATCCCGTCGAAGCATGTTGACCGGCAGTTGGCGCAACGCCAGCAATGGGATTCTTCCGCCGTGGGCCAGAGAAACGACCTATTTTCTCGCACATTGTCTGCGTTGCGACGCCTGCATCCAGGCGTGTGAGGCCGACATCCTGCAGCGAGGGACGGGGGGATATCCGAGCGTAAATTTCAAACGGGGCGAGTGCAGCTTTTGTTATGCCTGTGCGCAGGCCTGTCCCGAATCTCTCTTTCTTCCGCGCCGCACCAGGGCCTGGGATCTGATTTTTACACTCACGGAAAACTGCCTCGCCAGGCAGTCGGTTGAATGCCATCGTTGCCTGGACAGTTGTGAACCTATGGCCATTACCTTTCGTCCCACGTTATCCGGTATTTACCAGCCGCAGCTTGACTCGCAGGCCTGTAACGGATGCGGGGCGTGTGTGGCTATCTGTCCCGTGTCAGCCATCAAAGCGGAGAACCACCATGCGCACTAACTGGCAGGTCTGTAGCCTGGTCGTGCAGGCCAAAAGTCAGAACATCGCCGCCATTGGCACACAGTTGAACACGTTGCCGGGTTGCGAAGTCGCGTTAAGCGACGTTGAAAGCGGGCAACTGATCGTGGTGGCGGAAGCAGACCAGAGTGAAACGCTGATGCAAACAATTGAGTCAGTACGCAATGTCGAGGGCGTGCTGGCGGTGTCGCTGGTTTATCACCAGCAGGATGAGCAAGGTGAGGAAACACCATGAAACTCAGTCGTCGTAGCTTTATGAAAGCTAACGCCGTTGCGGCCGCTGCGGCGGCTGCCGGTCTGAGCGTGCCGGGCGTCGCCCGCGCCGTTGTCGGGCAGCAGGAAGCTATCAAATGGGATAAAGCGCCGTGCCGTTTTTGCGGAACGGGTTGCGGTGTGTTGGTGGGAACGCAGCAGGGCCGTGTGGTCGCCTGCCAGGGCGACCCCGACGCGCCGGTCAACCGTGGTCTGAACTGCATTAAAGGCTACTTCCTGCCCAAAATCATGTACGGTAAAGATCGTCTGACGCAGCCGATGCTGCGCATGAAAGACGGCAGCTATCACAAAGACGGCGAGTTTACGCCGGTGAGCTGGGAACAGGCCTTCGATGTGATGGAAGAGAAGTTTAAAACCGCCCTGAAAGAGAAAGGACCAGAAGCGATCGGCATGTTTGGATCGGGTCAATGGACCATCTGGGAAGGCTATGCCGCCGCGAAACTGTTCAAGGCTGGTTTCCGCTCTAACAACATCGACCCGAACGCGCGTCACTGCATGGCCTCGGCGGTGGTGGGCTTTATGCGCACCTTTGGCATGGATGAACCGATGGGCTGCTACGACGATATTGAGCAGGCCGATGCGTTTGTGCTGTGGGGGTCCAACATGGCGGAGATGCACCCGATTTTATGGTCGCGCATCACTAACCGCCGTTTGTCCGACCCGAATGTGAAAGTTGCTGTCCTCTCCACCTTCCAGCACCGTAGCTTTGAGCTGGCGGACAACGGTATTGTCTTTACCCCGCAAAGCGATCTGGTGATCCTTAACTATATCGCGAATTACATTATTCAGAACAACGCGGTAAATCAGGATTTCTTCACAAAGCATGTGAATCTGCGTAAAGGGGCGACGGATATCGGCTACGGCTTACGCCCGACGCACCCGCTGGAAAAAGCGGCGAAGAATCCGGGCTCCGACGCTTCCGAGCCGATGAGCTTCGACGAGTATAAAGCCTTCGTGGCGGAATATACGTTGGACAAGACTGCTGAAATGACCGGCGTGCCGAAAGATCAACTGGAACAGTTGGCACAGCTCTACGCCGATCCGAATAAGCGCGTGATCTCTTACTGGACGATGGGTTTTAACCAGCATACCCGCGGCGTGTGGGCGAATAACCTGGTTTACAACCTCCATCTGCTGACCGGAAAAATCTCCCAGCCTGGCTGCGGTCCTTTCTCGCTGACCGGCCAGCCTTCCGCCTGCGGTACGGCGCGTGAAGTGGGAACCTTCTCACACCGTCTGCCCGCAGACATGGTCGTGACGAACGAAAAACACCGTGATATCTGCGAAAAACACTGGCAGATCCCCGCTGGCACTATCCCGGCAAAAGTGGGTTTACATGCGGTGGCGCAGGATCGCGCGTTGAAAGACGGCAAGCTGAACGTCTACTGGGTAATGTGTAATAACAATATGCAGGCCGGGCCGAACATCAATGAAGATCGGATGCCGGGCTGGCGCGATCCGCGTAACTTTATCATTGTCTCCGATCCTTACCCGACGGTGAGCGCGCTGTCTGCTGATCTGATCCTGCCGACCGCCATGTGGGTTGAGAAAGAAGGCGCTTACGGCAACGCCGAACGCCGCACGCAGTTCTGGCGTCAGCAAATTAAAGCGCCGGGCGAAGCCAAATCCGACCTCTGGCAACTGGTGCAGTTCTCCCGTCGTTTTAAAACCGAGGAGGTCTGGCCGGAGGCGTTGTTGGCCCAGAAGCCGGAGCTGCGCGGCAAAACGCTGTATGACGTTCTATTCGCCACGCCTGCGGTCAGCAAATTCCCGCTGAGCGAGCTGAAAGAAGATCAGTTAAACGATGAGTCTCGTGAGCTGGGCTTCTATCTGCAAAAAGGGCTATTTGAAGAATACGCCTGGTTTGGACGTGGCCACGGTCACGATCTGGCGCCGTTCGACGATTACCACAACGCGCGCGGTCTGCGCTGGCCGGTCGTCGAAGGCAAAGAGACGCAATGGCGTTACAGCGAAGGCAACGACCCGTATGTAAAAGCGGGGGAAGGGTACAAATTCTACGGTAAACCGGATGGCAAAGCGGTGATCTTCGCGCTGCCATTTGAACCCGCGGCGGAGTCGCCGGACAACGAGTACGATCTGTGGCTTTCCACCGGTCGCGTACTGGAACACTGGCATACCGGCAGTATGACGCGCCGCGTGCCTGAATTGCATCGCGCCTTCCCGGAAGCGGTGGTCTTTATTCACCCGCTGGATGCGAAAGCGCGCGATCTGCGTCGTGGGGATAAGGTTAAAGTGTCGTCCCGCCGCGGCGAAGTGATTTCGATTGTCGAAACGCGTGGACGTAACCGTCCGCCGCAGGGACTGGTGTATATGCCGTTCTTCGATGCCGCTCAGCTAGTGAACAACCTGACGCTGGATGCGACGGACCCGCTCTCTAAAGAGACGGACTTCAAGAAGTGCGCCGTTAAGCTGGCGAAGGTGTAACGCGTTATGTCCCGTACAGCGAAACCCCAAAATGGCCGCCGCCGCTTTCTGCGTGATGTTGTGCGCACTGCGGGCGGGCTGGCGGCGGTTGGCGTGGCGCTGGGCTTGCAACAGCAAACCGCGCGCGCAACGGGCGTGCGGCTGCGTCCGCCTGGCGCGCTGAATGAAAATGTTTTCGCCAGCGCCTGTGTGCGCTGCGGGCAGTGCGTTCAGGCGTGTCCATACGACACGCTAAAACTGGCGACGCTGGCCTCCGGGCTATCGGCAGGTACGCCCTATTTCGTCGCTCGCGACATCCCCTGCGAAATGTGTGAAGACATTCCGTGCGCCAAAGTCTGCCCCAGCGGGGCGCTGAATAAAGATATCGCCTCCATTGATGACTCGCGCATGGGGCTGGCGGTGCTGCTGGATCAGGAAAACTGCCTCAACTTTCAGGGGCTGCGCTGCGACGTTTGCTACCGCGAATGCCCGAAAATCGATGAGGCCATCACGCTGGAGCTGGATCGCAACATGCGCACTGGCAAACATGCGCGCTTTCTGCCCACCGTACACAGCGACGCCTGTACCGGCTGCGGCAAATGCGAAAAAGTCTGCGTACTGGAGCAACCAGCGATAAAAGTGTTGCCGTTGTCATTGGCGAAAGGGGAGTTAGGACACCATTACCGCTTCGGCTGGCTGGAGGGGAAAGATGGCAAATCGTAAACGCGACGCCGGGCGAGAAGCGCGGGCGAAAAAAGGCTGGTGGCGTAGCCACCGTTGGCTGGTGTTACGCCGTATCAGCCAGTTTATGGTGCTGGGGATGTTTCTCAGCGGCCCGTGGCTGGGCTTTTGGGTTTTGCATGGCAACTACAGCAGTAGTTTGCTGTTCGATACCCTCCCGTTGACCGATCCGCTGATTACCCTGGAAAGTCTCGCCAGTGGACATCTTCCCGCTACCGTGGCGCTGACGGGAGCAGTGATTATCGCTGTGCTGTATGCGCTGGCGGGAAAGCGATTATTTTGCAGTTGGGTTTGCCCGCTAAACCCCGTTACCGATTTGGCTAACTGGATGCGCAGGAAATTTGACCTGAACCAGTCGGCGACGATTCCACGCCATATACGGTATGTCCTTCTGGTGGTGGTGTTAATCGGTTCGGCGTTGACCGGCACGCTGCTGTGGGAATGGATTAATCCCGTGTCGCTGTTAGGTCGTAGTCTGATTATGGGATTTAGTAGCGGCGCGTTGCTGATTATTGCTTTGTTTTTATTTGATTTATTAGTCGTTGAGCACGGTTGGTGCGGTCATATTTGCCCGATGGGCGCGCTGTATGGCGTGCTGGGCAGTAAAGGCGTAGTGACCGTGACGGCCAAAAAACGTGAGAAATGTAATCGCTGTATGGATTGTTTTCATGTTTGCCCGGAACCGCATGTGCTACGTGCGCCGGTGCTGGATGAGCAAAGCCCGGCGCAGGTCACTCACCGCGACTGCATGACCTGCGGTCGCTGCGTGGATGTCTGTTCTGAGGATGTTTTTACAATAACGATACACAACATCATTCGGGATGCATCGCGGCGGTAAGCGAGGAAATCCCCGGGAGCATAGATAACGATGTGACTGGGATTTTCGAGCGCAGCCAACAAAGAGGCAGCTCGAAGGATGAAGTGTAAATGCGATGGAGTTCGGGAGCGAAACAATGAAAAGCCATGACCTGATGAAAGCGCTGTGTCAATGGATGGCCACGCTTGCCCTGGTGGTAAGTGGTGCGGTTTGGGCGGCAAACGGAGTGGATCTGAGCCAGTCGCCGGAAGTATCCGGGACGCAGGAAGGGGCGATTCGTATGCCGAAAGAGCAGGAACGTATGCCGCTAAATTACGTCAACCAGCCGCCGATGATCCCGCACAGCGTCGAGGGCTACCAGGTGACGACCAATACCAACCGCTGTCTGCAATGCCACGGCGTGGAAAGTTATCGTACGACGGGCGCGCCGCGTATCAGTCCGACGCACTTTATGGACAGCGACGGTAAAGTGTCGGGCAACGTCGCGCCGCGTCGTTATTTCTGCCTGCAGTGCCACGTACCGCAGTCTGATACCGCGCCGATTATCGACAATACCTTTACCCCCTCGCAAGGTTACGGGAAATAAGAGGTCATTATGGAAAATTCTAACCGTAAACTTGGCTGGATAAAGCGCGTCTGGCGATGGTGGCGCAGCCCCAGCCGCCTGGCGCTGGGGACGCTGCTGTTAATCGGTTTTATCGGCGGCGTCATCTTCTGGGGCGGCTTCAATACCGGAATGGAAAAGGCTAATACCGAAGAGTTTTGTATTAGCTGCCATGAAATGCGCAACACGGTGTATGAGGAGTATATGGAAACCGTCCACTACAACAACCGTAGTGGCGTTCGCGCCACCTGTCCTGACTGCCATGTGCCGCATGAGTGGGGGCCGAAGATGATCCGTAAGATCAAAGCCAGTAAAGAACTGTACGCGAAGGTATTTGGGCTGATAGATACACCGCAGAAATTTGAAGCTCATCGCCTGACAATGGCACAAAATGAGTGGCGGCGCATGAAAGACAACAACTCGCAGGAATGCCGTAACTGCCACAATTTCGACTTTATGGATCTGACCGCGCAAAAAGGCGTCGCGGCGAAAATGCACGATCAGGCGGTAAAAGATGGACAGACCTGTATCGATTGCCACAAAGGGATCGCGCATAAACTGCCGGATATGCGTGATGTTAAACCAGGTTTCTGACAGGACGTTGATGAGTGGGAATGCTTGAAGCCAGAGATCTGTACTGCGAGCGGGACGAGAGGACGCTGTTTCGCGGGCTGTCGTTCACCGTGGAGGCCGGGGAGTGGGTGCAGGTCACCGGCGGCAACGGCGCCGGAAAA